>CALRKX020000018.1:0-13433 GCA_943368305.1 Erythrobacter sanguineus | reverse complement strand
GGCATCAACACCCGGTGGATGACGGTCAAGCTGTACGCGCTCATGGGGTTGCTGACGGGGCTGTCCTCGGTTGTCGCCTCCGCGCGACTGAATTCGGCCACCAACGCATTGGGCACCTTCGACGAGCTTTATGTGATTGCGGCGGCTGTTATCGGCGGCACGTCACTGGCTGGCGGTGTCGGCACGATTTACGGCGCCATTCTGGGTGCGCTGGTGATGCAATCGCTGCAATCGGGCATGGTTCTGATCGGCTTTGACGCTGCAATTCAGCAGATGGTCGTCGGTGGTGTGCTGGTCCTCGCCGTATGGCTGGACATCCTTTATCGCCGCAACGCCAAGTAAGGGGGGCAATAGCATGACGAACACCAAAGGAACCCCGCTGGTCGAGCTGCGCGACATCTCGATTTCCTTCGGCGGGATCAAGGCGGTCGATCACGTTTCGATCGATTTGCAGCCGGGCGAGGTTGTCGGCCTGCTGGGCCATAACGGCGCGGGGAAATCGACGCTGATCAAATGCCTGTCGGGCGCCTATCAGGCAGATTCGGGCGAGATCCTTATCAATGGCGAAAAGGTCACCATCCGTAATCCGCGCGATGCCCGGACCCACAACATTGAAACGATCTATCAGACACTTGCGCTGGCCGACAACCTGACTGCCGCCTCGAACCTTTTCCTGGGACGAGAGCTGATCACGCCCCTGGGCATGGTGGATGATAGCCGGATGGAGGCTGAAACCCGCAAGATCATGGGGCGGCTGAACCCCAACTTCCGCAAGTTCAACGTGCCGGTCAGCGCATTGTCTGGCGGTCAGCGCCAGTCGGTCGCCATTGCGCGCGCGGTCTATTTCAACGCCAAGATCCTGATCATGGACGAGCCCACCGCTGCCCTTGGCCCGCACGAAACCCAGATGGTGGCAGAGCTTATTCAAGAGCTGAAGCGCGAAGGCTTGGGCATCTTCCTGATCGAGCATGACATTCATGCCGTGATGGAATTGTGCGACCGGGCCGTTGTGATGAAAAACGGCCAGCGTGTCGGCACGGTCAACGTCAAGGACGTGACCGATGACGATATTCTGGGCATGATCATCCTGGGCAAGAAACCACCGCAGGCATATTGATGTATATCGGACTTGATCTTGGCACTTCGGGCCTGAAGGGCATCCTGATCGACGGCGACCAGAAGGTTCTGGCCGAAGCCACCGCACCGCTTGACGTCAGCCGCCCCCATCCGGGGTGGAGCGAGCAATCCCCCGCGCATTGGATTGCCGCCGCCGAAGCGGTGATGGATGCGCTGGCCGCCCATGGTCTGGATCAGGTCCGGGGCATCGGCCTTTCGGGGCACATGCACGGGGCAACCCTGTTGGACAGGGCCGACGACGTTCTTCGGCCCTGCATCCTGTGGAACGACACCCGCAGCCACGCCGAGGCGGCCCGGCTGGACGCCGACCCGCAGTTTCGGGCGATTTCGGGCAACATCGTCTTTCCCGGCTTTACCGCGCCAAAGCTGGACTGGGTGCGCACCCATGAACCGGCAATCTGGGACCGGGTTGCCAAGGTTCTTTTGCCCAAGGACTATCTGCGGCTGTGGCTGACGGGTCAGCATGTGGCCGAAATGTCGGATGCTGCCGGGACAAGCTGGCTGGATACCGGCGCGCGCGACTGGTCGGATGAATTGCTGGCGGCCACGGGGCTGACCCGCGATCAGATGCCCCGGTTGGTCGAAGGCTCTGCCGTTTCTGGCCAGCTTAGAGACACATTGGCCAATCGCTGGGGCCTGCCCACGGGCGTGCTTGTTGCGGGCGGCGGCGGCGACAATGCCGCGTCGGGCGTTGGTGTCGGTGTGGTGCGCGCGGGCGAGGCGTTTGTCTCGCTTGGCACCTCTGGCGTGCTGTTTGCCGCCAATGACGGCTATCAGCCTGCCCCGGAAACCGCCGTTCACACCTTTTGCCATGCCTTGCCGGATACCTGGCACCAGATGGGCGTTATCCTGGCCGCGACCGATGCGCTGAACTGGTATGCGCGACTGGTCGGGCAGGATGCCGCCACGCTGACAACGGAATTGGGAGGCCTTCAGGCACCGGGAAAGACGCTGTTCCTGCCCTATCTGGGCGGAGAGCGCACCCCCCTGAACGATGCCGCCGTTCGCGGCGCATTTCTGGGGCTGGAACATGCCACAGACCGCATGGCGGGCACCCGCGCCGTGCTGGAGGGGGTAACCTTTGCCATCGCCGATTGCCGCGATGCGCTGGCTGCAACCGGCACGCGGCTGGAAAGCCTGCTGGCGGTGGGCGGTGGTTCGCGGTCCGATTACTGGCTGCGGGCGATTGCCACGGCGCTGGATTGCCCGGTTCTGCTGCCTGTCGCGGGCGATTTCGGCGGCGCCTTCGGGGCTGCCCGCCTTGCCCTGATGGCCGCCACCGGCGCGGGGGCTGAAGTTGCGACCCTGCCCCACATCGCCCGCCAGATTGACCCCGACCCCGCCTTGAAACCGGCCTTTGCCGAGGCCCATGCCCGCTATCGCGCGGCACAATCTGCTATCAGAGGACTGACATGACCGATTTTTTCAAGGGCATCGCCCCGATCAAATACGAAGGGCCGGAAACGACCAACGAATTCGCCTTCCGCCATTATGATGCCGATGAGGTGATCTTGGGCAAGCGGATGGAAGACCATCTGCGCTTTGCCGTCGCCTATTGGCACAGCCTGGCCTATGAGGGCGGTGATCCGTTTGGCGGGCAAACCTTCCTGCGTCCGTGGTTCGGCGCGGGGATGGATCAGGCCAAACTAAAGGCCGACGCGGCGTTTGAGCTGTTCGACATTCTGGGCGCCCCGTTCTACGCCTTCCACGACCTTGACGCCCGGCCCGAAGGCGCAACCTTTGCGGAATCGAAGCGCAATCTGGAAGAAATCACCGATTATCTTGGCAACAAGCAGGCGAACCACAAGACCAAGCTGTTGTGGGGCACGGCCAACATGTTCACCCATCGCCGCTGGATGTCGGGTGCCGCAACCAACCCCGACCCAGAGGTTTACGCCTATGCCGCCGCGACGGTAAAGGCGATGCTGGATGCCACCCACAAGCTGGGCGGCCAGAACTATGTTCTGTGGGGCGGCCGCGAGGGCTATGAGACCTTGCTGAACACCGACCTCAAGGCAGAGCGTGCCCATGCCGGACGCTTCTTGCAACAGGTCGTGGAATACGCCCACAAGATCGGCTTCAAAGGGTCGATTCTGATCGAGCCGAAACCGCAAGAGCCGTCAAAGCATCAGTATGATTATGACGTGGCCACAGTTTACAGCTTCCTCAAGGATTTCGGGCTGGAAAAAGAGGTCAAGCTGAACATCGAACAGGGCCATGCCATCCTTGCGGGCCATTCGTTCGAGCATGAGCTGGCGCTGGCCTCGGCTTTGGGCATCTTTGGCTCGATCGACATGAACCGGAATGACTATCAATCCGGCTGGGACACCGACCAGTTCCCCAACAACCACCCCGAAATGGCCCTGGCCTATTACGAGGTGCTGCGCGCGGGCGGTTTTACCACTGGTGGCACCAACTTTGATGCCAAGCTGCGCCGCCAATCGCTGGACCCCGAAGATCTGGTCCTGTCGCATGTCGGTGGCATGGATACCTGCGCCCGCGCCCTGCGTGCCGCCGCCTATCTGTTCGAGGATGGCCCGCTGGAGGCTGCCCGCAAGGCGCGCTATGCCGGATGGGAGCGCGAGGGCGCCAAGGCCATGCTGGCCCAGCCGCTGGAGGCGATTGAAAAGGCGGTGTTGGAGAACGACATCAACCCGCAACCCCGCTCTGGCCGTCAGGAACGGCTGGAGAATTTGTGGAACCACTATCTCTGAATGGCGTGTCAGAGACGAAAAGGGCGGCCAGTGGCCGCCCTTTTTACATTCAGAAACTCAGCAGCCTGTCGCCGGTTTCATCCTTGATCCGGGTGGGCAGGCCCATCTGGTTCAACAGGTTGATGAAGGGCTTGGGGTCCAGCTCTTCGACATTCGCCATGGTGCCCACGTCCCATGTGCCATCAGCAATCAGCAGCGCCGCAGCAACCGGAGGCACGCCAGCGGTATAGCTGATGCCCTGGCTGCCAACTTCGTCATAGGCTTCCTTGTGGTCCGCGACATTGTAGATCAGCACCTCACGCGGCTGGCCGTCCTTCACGCCCTTGATCACATCGCCTATACATGTCTTGCCGGTATAGGTAGGGGCAAGGCTGGCCGGATCGGGCAGCACGGCTTTCACCACCTTCAGCGGAATGATCTCTTGTCCCTCAGCCGTTTTCACCGGCTTTTCCGACAGCAGGCCAAGGTTTTTCAGCACGGTGAAGACATTGATGTAATGGTCGCCAAAGCCCATCCAGAACCGCACATCGGCTTGAGGATAGCGGGCCGACAGGCTGTGAACCTCATCATGGCCGGTAAGATAGGCCTTCTGGTCGCCAACCACCGGCAAGGTCCAGGTCTGGCCGACCTCGAACATGGTGTTTTCCTGCCAAGTGCCCTTTTGCCAGGAATAGACTGTGCCGGTAAATTCGCGAAAGTTGATTTCGGGGTCGAAGTTGGTGGCGAAATAGCGCCCGTGCGACCCCGCGTTGATGTCCACGATGTCGATGGATGTGATGCGGTCGAAATATTCATCTTCGGCCACGCGCGCCCAAGCGTTCACCACGCCCGGATCAAACCCGATGCCCAGAATGGCCGTGACACCCGCCGCCTTGCAGCGGTTTCGGCGCTGCCATTCGTAATTGCCATACCACGGCGGGGCCTCGCAAATCCTGGCCGGGTCTTCGTGAATGGCGGTGTCCATATAGGCGACGCCGGTTTCGATGCAGGCCTCCAGCACCGTCATGTTGACGAAGGACGACCCGACGTTGATCACAATCTGCGCGCCGGTCTGGCGGATCAGGCCCGCAACCTCGGCAGTTGACAGGGCATTGACGGCATGGGCCTGAAACGTGCCCGGCACCTTCATCGCAGTCTTGGCATGGACCCCGGCAATGATCGCCTCGGCCTTGGCCTTGGTCCGGCTTGCGATGTGCAAATCGCCCAGGCGATCATTCACCTGCGCGCATTTATGGGCAACAACCTGCGCCACGCCACCAGCGCCGATGATCAATACGTTCCGTTTCACTTCGAACCGTCTCCTTTAAGGACAGAGGGAAGATATTTGGGGGAAGGGAGGGCCTCAGCCGAGGCTGCTCTCGTAATCGGCATAGCCGAATTCGCGTTTCAGGGTCAGGGAACCGTCAAGTTCGCGCACCACGATCGAGGGCATCTTGACGCCGTTGAACCAGTTTTTCTTGACCATCGTGTATCCGGCGGCATCTGCAATCGACAGGCGGTCACCAACCTTCAGCGGCTGGGCAAAGTTGAACTCACCAAAAATATCGCCCGCCAGACAGGATTTGCCGCAGACCATCCACGGATGCGGGCCTTCGGTCTCGATCTTGCCAGAGATACGATAGATCAGCAGGTCCAGCATATGCGCCTCGACCGAGGCATCGACAATGGCCAGATCCTTGCCGTTGTTCAGCACATCCAGCACCGTCACTTCAAGCGACGCGCAATTGGTGATCGCCGCCTCGCCCGGCTCCAGATAGACCTGCACACCGAAGCGCTCCTGAAAGGCGCGCAGGCGGAAGGCCAGTTTGTCCACCGGATAGCCCTGGCCGGTGAAATGGATGCCGCCGCCCAAGGACACCCATTTCAGGCGTTTCAGCAGCGGACCGAATTCTTCCTCGATCCGGGTCAGTTGCGTGTCGAACAGGCCGAAGTCGGCGTTTTCGCAGTTGTAGTGAATCATGAAGCCGGAAATCCGGTCCATCACGCGGCTGATTTTGGTCGCGTCCCATTCCCCAAGGCGACTGAAAGGGCGCGCCGGGTCGGCAAGGTCAAACCCGCTGGTGGAAAAGCGCGGGTTCAGACGCAGGCCGCGTTCGATCTGGGCGGACTGGTTGTCGAATCGCTCTAGCTGGCCGATGGAGTTGAAGATGATTTTGTCGGCATAGGAAACCGCTTCGGCAATCTCGTGATCAGACCATGCCACCGAATAGGCATGGGTTTCGCGCCCGAACTTTTCGCGCCCCAGGCGCAATTCGTAGAGCGAGGACGAGGTGGTGCCATCCATGTGCTGCGCCATCTGGTCGAACACCGGCCAGGTGGCAAAACATTTCAGCGCCAGCAGGGTCTTGGCTCCCGATGCCTGCCGCAACTGGTCCATGATCGCCATGTTGCGCGCCAGCTTTGCGCGGTCGATCAGATAATACGGTGTCTGGATCACGGCATCCCCCGGCCAAAGGACAGCAAGCGCAGGCAAATAGGGCCAGCGGCCCTCTGATGCAAGCCCCGGACTGATGGGGCATCCGCGTGAAACAAATATGACGGCTTTATTGATCGTGATTTTGTCGATAGCCTTGCCACGAACAGGAGGATGCGATGACCTATCACCCCGCCGAAGACCGCTATTCCCGCATGACCTATCGCCGTTGCGGCAATTCGGGCCTGAAACTTCCAGCAATCAGCCTTGGCCTGTGGCACAACTTTGGCGACGACACGCCCCATGCGACAAAGCAGGCAATCTGCCGCACCGCCTTTGACCACGGAATCACCCATTTCGACCTGGCCAACAACTATGGCCCGCCCTATGGCAGCGCCGAAACCGCTTTTGGCCGCATCTTGGCCGAAGATTTCGCCGGCCTTCGGGATGAGCTGATCATCTCGTCCAAGGCAGGCTATGATATGTGGGCAGGGCCTTATGGCGAATGGGGCAGCCGCAAATATGTCATCGCATCTTGCGACCAGAGCCTGAAGCGTATGGGCCTGGATTATGTGGACATTTTCTACTCCCACCGTTTCGACCCCGAAACCCCGCTGGAAGAGACGATGGGCGCGCTGGACCATATCGTGCGGTCAGGCCGGGCGCTCTATGTCGGGATTTCCAGCTATAACAGCCAACGCACGCGCGAGGCGGTCGCCATTCTGAAAGAGCTTGGCACGCCCTGCCTGATCCACCAGCCCAGCTATTCCATCCTGAACCGCTGGGTCGAAACCGACGGGCTGAAGGACACGCTGGCCGAACTGGGCGTGGGGTCTATTGCCTTTACGCCGCTGGCCCAAGGCATCCTGACCAAGAAATATCTGGGCGGCATCCCCGAAGGCAGCCGCGCGGCGCAGGGCAAATCGCTGGACCCGGCAACCATCACCGACCGGGCATTGGCCTCGGTCCGGGCGCTGGATGCCCTGGCGGCGGCACGGGGGCAGACGCTGGCGCAGATGGCCTTGGCCTGGGTGTTGCGCAATGGCGGCATCACCACGGCGCTGATCGGCGCCTCAAGGCCCGAACAGGTGGTGGATTGCGCAGGGGCCACCGGCAATCTGGAGTTCACGGCAGACGAGCTGGCCCAGATCGACGCCATTTCAGAAGAGCCGGACATCAACCTGTGGGCGCGGTCGGCCGAAATTTAAGGCGCGCGGATGCCCGCCGAGAAATCTGCCCCTTCGGGCAGGGCCTTGGCCTTGGCGGAAATCGCGGCGCGCTGGATGATCTCGCTCAGCGCGCCCGGCCCTTTCAAAATGCCCATGCGCATCATGAACTCCGGCAGATAGCCAGACAAGACAAGGCTGCGGTCCCACGGGACATCGGCCTTCAGCGCATGGCTCAGCCCCCAGACGACCGAGGTGCAGTTGGCGGTCACGGTGTTGTAAAACTCTGGCTTAGTGGCGATCCGGTTGCCCAGATCGACATATTGCACGAACATGGTTCGCAGCGCCTCTGGCGGCAGGTTCACCGGGTAAAGATGCACATCTTCGCCCCGATAGTTGGTCCGCAGCTTGATGACATCTTCCTCATCCGCCGCGATCAGGGCCAGCTCGAACTGACGAAAGAACCCGCCGATGGACGAAAAGGATTCGCCCTTTTCCTTGCGGATCTCGACCGAGAATACCACGCGCTGGCCGTCGGAAAACCCGAAGCTGACCAGCAGATGCGCGATTGCAGGCGAGGACCAGCTGGACGTGATCACATCCGCACCGGTCAGCTTTGACATATCGTAGCTGCGGGTTTCCCATATCTGGGTGGCGTTGGTATCATCCTGCCAGCGAAAGGCGCGGACGTTGTGCAGGGTCACGGCATCGCCCGCGACATCCGCCGTCACGATATGGGCGACATCATCGGCCCAGTCTCGATCCAGCCGGGGAGTCAGGGTGGCATACCAAAGCCCAACCACAACCGCGACGGCGGCAAACGCAGTCCAGCCCCAACCTTTTGCCAGCCGCGCCCATATGACGCCCAACGCAACCACGGCCAACAGAGCCACGACCCAAGGCGCATGAGGAAACTGAACCCAAAGTGCAGTTGCCGCCCAAGCCAGACCAAGGCCGAAAACCACCCAGAAAGGAACTGCCCGCAAAAACCTCACCGCTTCACGCTCGCCGTTACATAATTGCACGACAGGTCGCGGTCCGACAGGCTCCAGCTCCATGCCAGAGGGTTGAACACCATGCCCTTGCGGTCCACAGGGTCAAGGCCCGCGCGGGTGATCAGGTCGCACAGCTCATCCGGCGTTATGAATTTCGCCCAGTCATGCGTGCCCTTGGGCAACCAGCGCATCACCCATTCGGCCCCCACAATTGCCATCATGAACGACTTCGGGTTGCGGTTCAGGGTCGAACAGATCATCAGTCCGCCGGGCTTCAGCAATTTCTGGCAGGCGGTCAGATAAACCAGCGGGTCCGCCACATGCTCGACCACCTCCATGTTCAGAACCACGTCAAACTGTTCGCCCGCTGCGGCAAGGACTTCGGCAGGGACGTTCCGATAATCGATGGTCAGGCCGGATTGCTCGGCGTGAAGCTGCGCCACCGGAATGTTACGGGCTGCGGCATCGGCCCCGACCACCGTCGCGCCAAGCCGCGCCATGGGTTCTGACAGCAGCCCGCCGCCACAACCAATATCAAGCAACCGCAGGCCCGTGAACGGCCGTGGCTGGCGCAGGTCACGGCCAAACTCGGCGGCAACTTGCGCGGTGATGTAATCCAGCCGGCAGGGGTTCATCTGGTGCAGGGGCTTGAACTTGCCGTTGGGGTCCCACCATTCGGCGGCCATCGCCTCGAACTTGGCAACTTCTGACGGGTCGATGGTGGTGGTCATCGGGAACTCCTTGCACGGGCGCGCATGGCAGCGCAGTCTGTTGCCGTTATATAGGACGGTCATGGACCAGAGATCAGGCCAAAAGCGCGCAGTCGAATATCTTTACCCCGCCATCGACCCGTTCGACCAGCGGGTGCTGGAGGTGGGCGACGGCCATCGCGTTTATGTGGAGCAATGCGGGCGGCCCGATGGCGTGCCCGTTCTGGTGCTGCATGGCGGGCCGGGGGGCGGGTGCAGCCCGGCGATGCGGCGATATTTCGACCCGTCGGTTTACCGTGTGGTGCTGTTCGATCAGCGCGGCTGCGGCCGGTCACGCCCCCATGCCAGTGTTGAGGCGAATACGACATGGCATCTGATTGATGACATTGAACGCATTCGCGGCGCGCTGGGAATTGACCGCTTCATTCTGTTTGGTGGCAGTTGGGGTGCCACGCTGGCCCTGACCTATGCGATCAGCCACCCCGAGCGCGTCACCCAACTGGTTCTACGGGGCGTTTTTCTGGGCACCGAGGCCGAGTTGCGCTGGTTCTACGGTGGTGGTGCGGGTGCGTTTTATCCAGAGCTTTGGCAGCGCTTCGTTGCGCAAATTCCTGAGGCCGAGCGGTCAGACCTGATCGCCGCCTATCAGCAGCGGCTGTTTTCCGGTGACATGATGGCTGAGGCGCGCCATGCGCGGGCTTGGGCGAATTGGGAAAATGCGCTGGCCTCGGTTCAAGCCGATCTGATGCTGGGGGATGGGCCTGCCGAATACGCCCGCGCCTTTGCCCGGCTGGAGTGCCATTATTTCGCCAATGGCTGCTTTCTGGGCGAAGACGGCTGGATCCTGAAAAACCGCCACAAGATCGAGCATCTGCCCGCCACCATCGTACAGGGGCGGCTGGACATGATCTGCCCGCCGGTTTCATCGGCCCGGCTGGCCACGGGCTGGGCCGGGGCGCGGTTGTGGATGGTGCCCATGGCCGGCCACGCGCTGTCCGAGCCCGGCATCAGCGAGGCGCTGGTGCGTGCAATGAACGAACTGCGGCCCTCTTGAAGTTTCTATGATCCGCCCCATCTGTGGGTTGCGGGCCGGGCCCCTCTGACGACGCTTTGTCGTGATGTCGGACCGCATCGAGCATGCTCGATGGTCACGCCCGGCATCCCTGCCTTCTACGGCTGTCCTCGACGTGCAAACATGCGAGAGGACAAGATGGACCTGCTGACGATCATATTCTTGGGAACCCCACTGTGGATGTGGGGCACCTTCATTGCCTTGGTGATTGCCCTTCTGGTGCTGGACCTTGGCGTTCTGCACAAGGATGGCGCGCAGGAAATCGGCGTAGCCGAAAGCCTGAAGATGTCGGCGATGTATATCACGCTGGGCCTGGCGTTTTCGGGCTTTGTCTGGTGGCAGATGGGCTGGGAAGATACCGCCAATTACCTGACCGCCTTCGTGGTGGAAAAGACTCTGGCGATGGACAACATCTTTGTCATCGCGCTGATCTTTTCCTTCTTCGCCATTCCGCGCGCCTATCAGCACCGCGTGCTGTTCTGGGGCATTCTGGGCGTAATCGTACTGCGCGGCATCATGATTGGTCTTGGCGCCACGCTGGTCGCACAATACGGCTGGGTTCTGTATATCTTTGCCGCGTTCCTGATCTTTACCGGCATCAAGATGCTGTTCGTCAGCGAAGAAAACCACTCGGTCGAGGACAGCCGCTTTCTGAAATTCCTCAAACGCCGGATGAACGTGACCGAAGGCCTGCGCGGCAATGCGTTCTTTGTGCGCGAGGCTGATCTGAAAACAGGCAGGCTGACCCGCTATGCCACGCCGCTGTTTCTGGCGCTGATCCTGATCGAGATTGCTGACCTTGTGTTCGCGGTCGACTCGGTTCCTGCCGTCTTCACCATCACGACCGAGCCTTTCGTGGTCTACACCTCGAACATCTTCGCAATTCTGGGTCTGCGGGCGCTGTATTTCGCACTGGCCGCGATTCTGCACCGCTTTGCCTATCTGAAATACGCTCTGTCGCTGCTGCTGGTGTTCATCGGATCGAAGGTGTTCATCGCCGATCTGATGGGCTGGGCCAAGTTCCCGCCCGCATGGTCGCTGGGCATCACCTTTGCCATCCTTGGTGCGGGCGTGGTGTTTTCGCTGTGGAAGACCCGCCGTACGCCCATCGCCAGCCATTGACCTTCTTCCCCCCCGCCCCGCTTTGCGCTAGGCGGGGGGGCAAGATTTGGAGGGCGCCATGAGCTTCAACACCTTCGGCCACTTGTTTCGCGTGACGACCTGGGGCGAAAGCCACGGGCCCGCGATTGGTGCCACGGTCGATGGCTGCCCCCCCGGTTTGGCCCTGAACGAAGCGGTGATCCAGCCCTGGCTGGACCGCCGCAAACCAGGCACCTCGAAATTCACCACCCAGCGGAAAGAACCGGATGAGGTGCGTATCTTGTCTGGCGTGTTTGACGGCATGACGACCGGCACGCCGATTCAGCTGATGATCGAGAACACCGACCAGCGGTCAAAGGATTACGGCGACATCGCCCAGGCGTTCCGCCCCGGACATGCCGACATCACCTATCACCAGAAATACGGCATCCGCGATTATCGCGGCGGCGGGCGGTCTTCGGCGCGCGAAACTGCCAGTCGGGTTGCGGCAGGCGGCGTGGCGCGGGCGGTGCTGAACACGCTGGCTCCGGGGCTGAAGATTACCGGCTACATGGTGCAGATGGGATCTAAGGCTATTGATCGCAGCCGGTTTGATGCGGCGCAGATTGAGGAAAACCCTTTCTGGTGCCCCGATCCTGTCGCGGCGGCCGAATGGGCAGGCTATCTGGATGACCTGCGGCTGCACCACAATTCGGTGGGTGCGGTGATTGAGGTCATCGCCGAAGGTGTGCCCGCAGGCCTTGGCGCGCCGCTTTATGCCAAGCTGGACAGCGACCTTGCCAGCGCGATGATGTCGATCAACGCGGTCAAGGCAGTCGAGATTGGCGATGGTCTGGCGGCAGCGGCCCTGACCGGGGTGGATAACGCCGATGAAATTCGCATGGGGCCGAACGGGCCAGAGTTCCTGTCAAACCACGCAGGCGGCATTCTGGGCGGTATCTCTACTGGCCAGCCGGTAGTCTGCCGGTTTGCCGTCAAACCCACCTCATCGATCCTGACCCCACGCCAGACAGTGAACACAAGGGGCGAAGAGCTGGACCTGATCACCAAGGGCCGGCACGATCCCTGCGTCGGCATCCGTGCTGTCCCCGTGGGAGAGGCGATGATGGCCTGCACCCTTCTGGATCACCTGCTGATGGACCGAGGCCAAACCGGCGGAGTTCGGGGCCATATCGGCTGACGCCTTCATCTTGGCAGAAATACTCCGGGGGTCCGGGGGCTGGCCCCCGGCCTTTCAGATCAGAAACTCGGCCAGCAAGTCATCCTTGGTGATGTCGCTGTATTGAAACGCCGCCGCATCCAGTTGATCCGTCAGCGCCTTGAAGTTTTCCGGGCGGCTCGTTTCGATCCCGATCAGAACCGAACCAAAGTTGCGCGCCGATTTCTTCAGGTATTCAAACCGGGCGATGTCATCATCCGGGCCCAGCATCTCCAGAAACTCGCGCAGGGCACCGGGGCGCTGCGGCATGCGAAGGATGAAATACTTCTTCACACCGCTGAACCGCTGTGCGCGTTCCTTGACCTCGGGCAGACGCTCGAAATCGAAGTTCCCGCCAGAAGTGACACAGACCACGGTTTTGCCACGGATATCTTCGGCCATGTCCTGAAGCACATTGACCGACAAGGCCCCCGCCGGTTCCAGCACGATGCCCTCGATGTTCAGCATCTCAAGCATTGTCACGCAGATGCGGTCCTCCGGGGCCAGCAGAACCTCTTCGGGCTTGACCCACGACAGCGCCGCAAAGTTGCGGTCGCCAATCCGGGCGACGGCGGCGCCATCGACGAAACTGTCGATCCTGTTCAGCTTGACCGGCTCGTGCGATTTCAGGGCAGCGGTCAGACTTGCCCCGCCTGCGGGTTCGACAAAGCGAAACTGCACGCCGGGCGCTTCTTCGCGCAAATAACCGGTCACGCCCGCCGACAAGCCACCCCCGCCCACCGGAAGAACCACCAGATCAGGCGCGCGACCAAGTTGATCCAGAAGCTCGACGCCGACCGAAGCCTGGCCCTCGATCACATCGTCATCATCAAAGGGCGCAAGGAAATGCGCGCCCTGCTCGGTGCAATATTTCTGCGCGGCGGCCAGCGTCTGGTCGAAATAGTCACCATTCAGCACGATCCTGAC
>CALRKX020000017.1:0-13451 GCA_943368305.1 Erythrobacter sanguineus | reverse complement strand
GCGCGGCTTTCGGCCCAAGGCGTGCTGCTGGGCTGGCCCGATGCCAAGGGGATCGTCTGCGACATCGGTGGCAACTCGATGGAATTGGCGCGGATTGGCGATGGCAAGGTGGGCAAGCGCGTGTCCACGCCGCTGGGTCCGTTCCGTCTGCAACAGGCCGCGGACACGCAGAAAAAGCGCGCCGTCCACATTGACCGGGTGCTGAAGGATGCCCAGGCCGAGATGCGGTCAGAGGGCGAGCGCATCTATCTGGTCGGCGGGTCGTGGCGGGTGATCGCCCGGCTGGATATGGAGCGGCGGAACTACCCGCTGACCGTGCTGCACGAATACCGCATGACGCCGCAGGGCCTGCTTGATACGCTGGACTGGATCGCCTCGTCCGACCTTGCTCTGCTGCGCGCCCGCACCGGGGTGTCACCCGAACGGATGGAACTGGTGCCTTTGGCCTGCGAGGTGCTGCGCGAGTTGATCAAGATGCTGAAACCGTCGGAAATCGACGTATCGGCCTATGGCATCCGCGAAGGGTTGCTGTTCGAACAGATGCCCGACCGCCTGCGCCAGCGTGATCCGCTGATCGAAGCGGCGCGTATGGCCGAACAGTTGCAGGCCCGGATGCCCGGCTTTGGCAAGAAACTGTTCGAGTTTCTGGAGCCGCTTTTCAAGGGCGCGACGGATGAGCGTATCCGGCTGATCAAGGCCGCCTGCCTGCTGCATGACACCACTTGGCGCGCGCATCCCGACTATCGGGCCGAGGCCTGTTTTGACAACGCCACCCGCGCCAATCTGGGCGGGCTGGACCATCAGGGCCGGGTGTTCCTGGGCCTGTCGCTGCTGCATCGGTATAAGAACAGCCGCTCTGGCAGCCGGATGGAGCGGCTGTTCACCCTTCTGGGCGACGAGGATCTGATGGCGGCAGAGGTTCTGGGCAAGGCGATGCGCTTTGGCGCGATGTTCTCGGTCGGCGATCCGTCGCGGGCGGGGCGGCTGAACTGGCAACCCAAGAAAAAGGTGCTGGAACTGCACCTGACCCCCGATGGCCTTGGCCTGTTCGGCGAAGTGGCGGCGGCGCGCTTTGCCTCGCTGGCCTTGGCGCTCAAATCCACCACCAAAGTGATGGAGATCGCCGCCTGATGCTGACGTTCGATCATCTGGCGGTTTCGGCCAGCTCGCTGCAAGAGGGTATCGAGGTGGTCGAGTCCGCCTTGGGCGTGGCGCTGGCTGGCGGTGGCAAGCACCCCTACATGTCCACCCACAACCGCCTGCTGGGGCTTGGCGATCTGTATCTGGAGGTGATTGCCGCCGACCCTGACGCCCCAGCCCCCGCCTGGCCGCGTTGGTTTGACCTCGACAGTTTCGCAGGCCGTCCGCGCCTGACCAACTGGATCGCCCGCAGCAATGATCTGGCGGGCGCTCTGGCCTCAGCCCCTGCCGGGTGCGGGGTGCCGGTGGCGCTGGAACGGGGCGACTACCGCTGGCAAATGGCGGTGCCTGCCGATGGCAAGCTGCCGTTTGACAGTTGCTTTCCCGCGCTGATCCAATGGTTTGGCACGCTGCACCCGGCGTCAGCCCTGCCTGACGCGGGGGTGCGGCTGATCCGGTTCGAGATTGCCCACCCGGAAGCCGCCGCCCTGCGTGCGACGCTTGCGACCCTGTTCACCGACCCGCGTGTGGTGATCGTCGATGGCACGGCCAAGGCGATGCGCGCCACCTTTCAGACACCGGCGGGCATCCGGGTTCTGGAATGATCCGCCCCGCCCGGCCCGAAGATGCGCAGGCCATCGCCGCGATCTGGAATCGTGTGATCCGGGAAACGACCCACACCTTCACCACGCTTGAAAAGACCCCGGAAGACATTGCCGCCCGCGTCGCCAGCAGCACGCCCTGGTGGGTGGCCGAGGACGAGGACAAGGGCCAGATTCTGGGCCATGCCACCTATGGCCCGTTCCGCAGCGGGCCGGGCTATGCCCGGACAATGGAGCATTCGGTCCATCTGGCCAAGGCAGGCCAAGGCAAGGGGCTGGGCCGCGCCCTGCTGCTTACGCTGGAAGACCACGCCCGCGCGGCGGGAGTGCATGTCATGGTGGCGGCGATTTCCGGCGACAATGCCGCAGGCATCGCCTTTCACAGCGCCCTTGGCTATTCCGAGGTTGGCCGGATGCCCGAAGTAGGGCAAAAATGGGGTCAGCGTCTTCACCTTGTGCTGATGCAGAAAATCCTCTCCTGACACGGGCGCAATGGGTCGCTATTGTGCCGGTCATGTCGATCTGGACCCGTATCGCCGAAGCCCTGTCCGCCCTTGCCCACGGCCAACCGCTGGAGCAGGTGTTCGACCTGTTGCGCGGGCGGGCCGACCCCGAGCGCTCGGTCGGCTTCACCATTGCCGTCATCGCGCTGGGGGCCAAGATGGCCAAGGCCGACGGGCAGGTAACCAAAGATGAGGTTGCCGCCTTTCGCCGCGTCTTTACCATCGCGCCCGAGGAAGAGGCAAACGCCGCCCGTGTGTTCAACCTTGCGCGGCAGGATGTGGCCGGCTTCGACATTTACGCCCGCAAGATCACCAGCATGTTCGGCGACCGTCCACAGGCCGAAAACCGCGCGCTGTTCATCGATCTGATCGAGGGGCTGTTTCACATCGCGCTGGCCGATGACGTGCTGCATGAAAACGAAGATGCCTTCCTGTCGCATGTGGCCGAGATTTTCGGGCTGGACCAGCGCTGCTACCGCTCTATCCGCGCCCGGCTGGTCGAAGGCGGACAGCGCGACCCCTATGACCTTCTGGGCCTGACGCCGCCGGTTTCGCTGGAGGCGGCCCGTGCCGCCTGGCGGGCAGCGGTCAAGGAAAACCACCCCGATGCGATGATTGCCCGCGGTGTTCCGCCAGAGGCCGCCAAAATGGCCGAACGCCGCCTGATCGCCATCAACGAAGCCTGGGATGAGATTCGCGGAAGGCTGGCGGCATGACCGAACGCCCTCTGCGGCTGGCCAGTTATAACGTCGAATGGTTCAACGCCCTGTTCGATGATCGCGGGCATCTCTTGGAGGATAACGGGCCATCGGCGCGCTATCAGGTGACGCGCGCCGATCAGTTGGCCGCCCTTGGCATCGTATTCAACGCGCTGGATGCCGATGGCATCGTGGTGATCGAGGCCCCCGATCAGGGCTCGAAACGCTCGACCGTGGTGGCGTTGGAGAATTTTGCCACGAAATACGGGCTGCGCACACGCAAGGCGGTGATCGGCTTTGCCTCGGAAACCGAGCAGGAGATCGCGTTTCTCTATGATCCCGACCGGCTGAGCCTGCACCATGATCCGCAAGGCGAACCTGCCCCCAGCGCCGGGGCTCCCGGTGCGCCAAGGTTTGACACCGGGCTGCGCGCAGATCTGGACAATGACGGCACTGACGAGCTGATCCGCTTTTCCAAGCCGCCGCTGGAACTGGCCGTCACCTTTGGCAGCCACGGCTTTCGCCTGATCGGGGTGCATGCCAAGTCAAAGGCACCGCATGGTGTGGTGTCGCCGGCCGAATTCAAGCGCATCTCCATTGAAAACCGCCGCAAGCAACTGGCCGAATGCGTCTGGCTTCGCCGGCGGATCGACGGGCATCTGGCGGCGGGCGAAACCATTCTGGTGATGGGCGATTTCAACGACGGCCCGGGGTTGGACGAATACGAACGGCTTTTCGGCCATTCCGGGGTCGAGGTCGCTCTGGGCCTGCATTGCACGCCCGACATGCGGCTGTATGATCCCCATGCCGACATGGCGCTGACCAGCCGCATCGGCCTGTCGCCCACCACCGCGCGGTTCTGGCTGGCGCCAAAGAAACGCTATTTCGAGGCTCTGCTGGATTTCATCATGGTCTCGCCCGATCTGGCGGCGAAATCGCCCGACTGGCGCATCTGGCACCCGTTCAACGACCCCGGCGTCATGGCCGTGCCGGAACTGCGCGAGGCGTTGCTGGCAGCTTCTGACCACTTTCCGGTGTCGATCGACATTCCGCTTTGAGTCGCCCCATCCCCTGCCCCATACTTGGGCGCATGAGACATTTCATCCTTGCATTGACCCTTGCCGCCAGCCCCCTTGCCGCTGAAGAAGCGCCCAAGGACGAAGGCCCCAGCCTGATGGAACAGGGCGCGCGCCTGTTCCTGAAGGGTCTGATGTCGGAAATGGAACCGACGCTGAACGACATGCAGGGCGCGTTGCAAGAGATCGGACCGAAGCTGGCTGAGTTGCGGCCCCAGATCGACCAGTTGATCGCCATGGTCGATGATGTGCGCAACTATCACATGCCGGAAAAGCTGCCGAACGGCGACATCCTCATCCGCCGCAAGACACCCGAAGAGCTGGAAAAGGAAAAGGCGGCACCCGTGGCGCCGCCCGAAATCGAATTGTAACGCCAGAAGCGATTTCTTCCAGGAAATCGCGCCCGGTTCAGCCGCGCGCCTGACGGATCAGCCCCAGAATGTTCTTGGCCGCCGACGGGATGTTGGTGCCCGGCCCGAAGATCGCCTTGACGCCCGCGCGTTCCAGATAGGCATAGTCCTGCTGCGGAATGACGCCGCCGCAGATCACCAGAATGTCGTCCGCGCCCTTGGCCTTCAGCGCCTCGATCAGCTTGGGCGCCAGGGTCTTGTGGCCCGCCGCCTGGCTGGAGATGCCCACCACATGCACATCGTTGTCGATGGCATCCTGTGCCGCCTCTTCCGGGGTCTGGAACAGCGGGCCCACATCCACATCAAACCCGATGTCGGCAAAGGCGGTTGCGATCACTTTCGCACCCCGGTCGTGCCCGTCCTGCCCCATCTTGACCACCAGCATCCGGGGGCGGCGGCCCTCTTCCTCGGCAAAGGTCTCGACATCCTTCTGGATGGCGGCAAAGCCCGCGTCGCCCTCATAGGCGGCCCCATAAACCCCGGCGAGAGTTTTGACTTCCGCCCGATGGCGGCCGAATACCTTTTCCATGGCGTCCGAAATCTCCCCTACGCTGGCCCGTGCCCGGGCGGCTTCAACGGCAGCTTCCAGCAGGTTGCCGCCTTCGCTTGCGCGGCGGGTCAGTTCTGTCAGCGCGCCCTGGGTGCGCCCCTCGTCCCGCGCGGCGCGGGTGGATTTCAGGCGGGCAATCTGCGCCTCGCGCACGGCGACATTGTCGATGTCCAGAATGTCGATCGCGTCTTCCTTGGCCTTGCGGTATTTGTTGACGCCAACAATCACCTCTTCGCCCCGATCAATCATCGCCTGCCGCTTGGCCGCCGATTCCTCGATCCGCAGTTTCGGCATGCCGGTGGCGACCGCCTTGGTCATGCCGCCCATCGCCTCGACCTCTTCGATCAGCGCCCAGGCCTTTTCGGCCAGTTCGCTGGTCAGGCTTTCGACATAGTAAGACCCGGCCAAGGGATCGACGACATGGGTGATGCCGGTTTCTTCCTGCAAGATAAGCTGGGTGTTCCGCGCGATCCGTGCCGAAAATTCGGTTGGCAAAGCAATGGCTTCGTCCAGCGCATTGGTGTGCAGGCTTTGCGTGCCCCCCAGCGCCGCCGCCATTGCCTCATAGGCCGTGCGGATGACGTTGTTATAGGGATCGGCCTCTTGCAGCGACACACCAGAGGTCTGGCAATGGGTGCGCAGCATCAGGCTACCGGTCTTTTTCGGCTGAAACTCTGACATGATGCGGTGCCACAACTGCCGCGCGGCGCGCAGCTTGGCCGCCTCCATGAAGAAGTTCATGCCGATGGCAAAGAAGAACGACAGGCGGCCTGCGAATTCATCCACGTTCATGCCGCGCGCAATCGCCACCCGTACATATTCGCGCCCGTCAGCCAGCGTATAGGCCAGCTCTTGCACCAGGTTCGCGCCCGCCTCTTGCATATGATAGCCAGAGATCGAGATGCTGTTGAACTTGGGCATCTCTTTGGCGGTGTATTCGATGATGTCGGCGATGATCCGCATCGAGGGTTCGGGCGGATAGACATAGGTGTTCCGAACCATGAATTCCTTCAGAATGTCGTTCTGAATGGTGCCCGACAACGCGGCGCGCGGCACGCCCTGCTCCTCTCCCGTCACGATGAAATTGGCGAGGATCGGGATAACCGCGCCGTTCATCGTCATGGAAACGCTTACTTTTTCCAGGGGGATGCCGTCAAACAGCACCTTCATGTCCTCGACACTGTCAATCGCCACACCGGCCTTGCCAACATCGCCAACCACACGCGGATGGTCGCTGTCATAGCCGCGATGGGTGGCAAGGTCGAAGGCGACGGAAACGCCCTGTTGCCCGGCGGCCAGCGCCTTGCGGTAAAAGGCGTTGCTTTCCTCGGCGGTGGAGAAGCCGGCATATTGCCGGATCGTCCAGGGGCGGCCCGCATACATCGTGGCGCGCACGCCGCGCGTGAAGGGGGCCACGCCGGGCAATTCGCCCATCTGGGGCAGGCCCGCCACATCGGCAGCGGTATAGAGCGGCTTGACCGTGATGCCTTCCAGCGTCTGCCAGTTCAGGCTGTCCAGCGGCTTGTCGCGCAGTTCCTTGGCGGCCAGCGCCGCCCATGCCTTGGTGTCCGTCATGCCATCCTCCGTCCCGCCGCGGCATTCGCCCGGCGCAATTGGGTTTCAGGGGCGGTCAGCGCCCCCGCACATCTGCCCTGCCGGGCGGTTATTCCAGAAAATCCTCGGCCACCGGAATGCGCCCAAAGGCGATCTTGGCCCCGGTGTAGGGCACCCGATGCGGCGGCAATTGCCCGAACCGCACGGTATCCTGCCCGAACCGCTGGTTCAGCGCGTCGATGGCGCGGCACAGGTCGGCGCGCGGTGGCTGCGGGTCGGGGGCTGCATCGGGGGCCGGGTCGAACAGATCGCCCGTCGCCTGCCCCACCGGCAACAGCCCGCCCAAGACCACATTCACCGCCTTGGGCCGATGCACGGCCAGCCCAGCCCAATAGCGGTCGAGCGTTTGCAGCAGAAAGAACGTGTCCTGAGTGGCCTTGATCTGCCCCTCGGCCCCCGGCCGTTCGCCATTGTCCAGCCGCAGCCCGACATGCAGGCTGCGGGCGAAGAACCCCTCGCGCCGCAATCGCGCTGCCGCCTTGACCAGCAGGCGCCGCGCCACCAGCCGCGCGCCTTCGGGCGTCTTGTTGCCCGCCGTCAGCACCTGACCATGGCCGATCATGCCGCGCCGGGTTTCGGGCCAGACCACCGTTTCGCCCTGCAACTCGCGCACAAACCGCTCGCCCGAGACGCTGCCCCAGATCGCCCGCGCGCGCTTCGGGTCCAGCGCGTAAAGCGCCCGCACGTCCGTAACGCCCGCCGCCTCCAGCCTTGCCCTCATCCGCCAGGAGATCCCTGGCAAATCGTCCAGCGCCAGATGGGCAATCTTGTCGGGCAACACATGCGGCAACAGCCAATGCAGCCCGCCCGGCTTTTGCAACCCCGCCGCCACCTTGGCCAACAGCCGCGTCGGCGCCAACCCGACCGAGCAGCGCAACGCCGGGCTGACCTGCGCCAGAACCGCCGCCTGCAAGGCCGCGCCAATTTCCAGCGCGCGGTCCAGCTCTTGTTCCGACCCCATCAGCAGGCAGGAACATTCGTCGATCGACCACACCCGATGCACCGGCACCACGGTTTCCACCGCTGTCAGAATCGCATGGTGATAGCGTACACAGACATCGTGTTTCACCGCGCGAAAGACGATGCCGGGGCACAGCCGCCGCGCCTCGTCCTGCCGGGTGCCCATGCCCACGCCCGCCCGCTTGGCGTCGATACTGGCCGCGATACAGCCCGCATTCGGCGCATCCGTGGTCAGCACCCCCACCGGCCGGCACATCAGCGCCGGCTCCTCGGCCTGCGCGACCGAGGCATAAAAACTGTTCATGTCGAAGAACAGGGTCGAGACGCGATGGCGCATGGCGGACCGACTCGGGGCAGCGTGAACAAGGCACCAAACTAGAACAAATGCGGAACATTTGTCCAGTCACCCCGCCACTTGCCCCGGCCCGCCAGATCATGGGTTATTCGAACTCCATGATCACTTCATCAACCTTCAGGCTGGCACCGGGGCTGGCCTTGATCGCCTTGACCACGCCGCGCCGTTCGGCCTTGAGGATGTTTTCCATCTTCATTGCCTCAACCGTCGCCAGCGCCTGCCCTTCCTGCACCTCGTCCCCGGCCTCTACGCTGATCTTCACGATCAGGCCGGGCATCGGGCACAGCAGGAATTTCGAGGTGTCGGGCGGCAGCTTTTCCAGCATCAGCCCGGCCAGATCCTTTTGGCGCGGCGTTTGCACATGCACCTTCAGGTCGGCCCCGCGCAGGCGCATGCGGAAGCCCATCGGGATTTTGGCGGTCTTGATCACCACCGGCTCGCCGCCCACCGACAGGCGGGAAAGGGGCTGGCCCGGCTCCCAATCGGACTCGACACGCAGGGACTGGCCGTCGGCGAACCGCACGGTTGACCCATGGGCATCGGCGGCGATTTTCACCGGATAGGCCACGCCTTGCAGCGTTACCACCCAGTCATCACCCACGCGGCGGGTGTGGTTGTCCATCGTGCCCGAAATCTTGGTGCGGCGAATTTCGGCAACCCGGTTCATCGCGGCGGCTGCAGCGGCCACCTTGCGCAAGGACGCATCGTCCAGCACAGCGCCCTGAAAGCCCTCGGGGTATTCTTCGGCGATGAAGGCGGTGGTGATGTTGCCGCTGACAAAGCGCGGATGGTCCATCACCGCGCCGACGAAGGGCAGATTGTGGCCGATACCCTCCACCTCGAACGTGTCCAGCGCCAGACGCATCTCCTCAATCGCCTTGTCGCGGGTGGGGGCCCAGGTGCAAAGCTTGGCGATCATCGGGTCGTAGAACATGCTGATCTCGCCGCCTTCGAACACGCCGGTATCATTGCGAACAATGCCACCGCGGGGCGTCTGCCCTTCGACCGGGGGCCGATAGCGGGTCAGACGGCCGATCGAGGGCAGGAAGTTGCGATAGGGGTCTTCGGCGTAAAGCCGGCTTTCCATCGCCCAGCCGTTGATTTTCAGGTCTTCCTGCTTGAAAGGCAGCGGTTCGCCATTGGCCACGCGGATCATCTGTTCGACCAGATCGACGCCAGTGATCAGCTCGGTCACCGGATGTTCCACCTGCAAGCGGGTGTTCATTTCCAGGAAATAGAAGTTGCGGTTGCCATCGACGATGAATTCCACCGTCCCGGCACTGGTATAGCCCACCGCTTTCGCCAGCGCGCAGGCCTGTTCGCCCATCGCCTTGCGGGTCGCCTCATCCAGGAACGGCGAGGGCGCCTCTTCGATGACCTTCTGGTTCCGGCGCTGGATGCTGCATTCCCGCTCGTGCAGGTACACGCAATTGCCATGCTGGTCGGCCAGAACCTGAATTTCGATGTGGCGCGGTTGAGTGACAAATTTCTCAATGAAAATCCGGTCATCGCCAAAGCTGTTGGCGGCTTCGTTCTTTGACGATTCAAAGCCTTCCTTGACCTCGCCCTCGCTCCAGGCGATCCGCATGCCCTTGCCGCCGCCGCCCGCCGATGCCTTGATCATCACCGGATAGCCGATCTGGTTCGAGATCTTTACCGCCTCATCGGCATCCGCGATCAGGCCCATATAGCCCGGAACGGTGGAAACGCCCGCCTCCATCGCGATCTTCTTGCTGGTGATCTTGTCGCCCATCGCCTCGATCGCCGGGCTGGGCGGGCCTACGAACACCACGCCCTCTTTCTCCAGCGCGGCGGCGAAGTTCATGTTTTCCGACAGGAAGCCATAGCCGGGGTGAACCGCCTGCGCGCCGGTCTGGCGCACCGCCGCCATGATCTTGTCGATCACGATATAAGACTGGTTGGCGGGCGGTGGGCCGATATGAACCGCCTCATCCGCCATTTTCACATGCAGCGCGTTGCGGTCGGCGTCGGAGTAAACCGCCACCGTCTTGATGCCCATCTTGCGCGCGGTCTTGATCACGCGGCAGGCGATCTCTCCGCGGTTGGCGATCAGGATTTTCTGGAACATGGCGCTCTCCCCTCAACTCGGCCGGGCCGGGGCCGATGTGCAAAATGAAAAAGGGCCAACCGGGCGGCTTGCCCGATTGACCCTTGATGGAATGATTCAGACGCCGCCGAAGCGGCGGTCAGATCAGTAGTAGCCAGCCTGACGGCACTGGGCCGCCGGCAGCGAGCAGGACGCGGCGCCCGCAAGACCGCCGATGACAGCGCCGGTAAGGGCGTTGTTGTCGGTTGCATCGGCGACGACGGCGCCCGCAGCCGCACCGGCCAGACCGCGCGAGGCGGGGTCTTGCAGACAGCCGGCCAGCGGCAAGGTGAGAAGAGCGATGAAGAGGATGGTTTTCCGCATGGGAGGCTGCCTCGGTTGGTTATGGTTATTGGGAGGGATTCTAGCGAATCCGGCGCGAATGCAAACCCAAAAAACCGTGCGTCCGACGCATCGGCAACCTGCCGCCGGACGGCCCCGGCAGCGCAGAAAAATGGCCCGACCCGCAAGGGGCCAGGCCAAGGGGAAGGGAAAGGGTAACAGTCACGGCAAGCAAGGGCTTTGGGATCGCTCCCCTGCGCCACCCGGCCACCATGACCGATGCCCCGAGTCGTCGCAAAGCCCGTTTCGTCCCACCCAAAGGGGCTGGCGAAGTCCTGCCGGATCATGGGGGCGATGCGCGGAAACATGCCTAATCGTCGCCCTCGTCATCCCAGTCGTCAAAGGTGACGGCGGGGGCATCTGGGGCGAAGACCTCGGGGAAGGCCGCCTCGGCTCGCTTGAGGTCGATACGCAGCATCGCCTCGTACGACGCCGGATCAAACGGGTCTTCGGCGGGCACGACCTCGCGCCCGAACAGCCACGACAAACGCCCGGCATCCAGATTGCCGCGCTCGAACGGGTCTTCGCCAAAGGCGGCCCACAGGGCCGCCAGAAAGGCGCTATCGGCCTTTTTGTCTACAGATTTTCGATCTTTGAACCGTTCACGCCGGATGATCTTGGTGGCGCCTTCCTTAACGTTGGCGCGACGGATCGTGAACTGGAAATCGGTGCCGGTCAGACGGCTGGGGATTCCGCGATGCTTCAGCATGGCCACTCCTTCTGCGAAGGGCGGCCGCAGGCGACGGGGCGCGGTTGCGACGCGCCCCGCGCAGTCGTTTTACTTGTACTTGCCGGTGTAGGTCGGCTCGGTCGAAACCGCAGGAGCGGGCTCAACAGGGGCCGGTTTCTTGGCGCAAGCTGCGACGGTGGCAAGTGCCAGCATAGCGATGAGGGCAGTGTTCCGCATGTCAACCTCCAGTATGAATCGGTGCGAGTGGCGGCACCATATGTTGGGAGGTGGAAAAGGGCAAACGGGTATCCGCCCGATTGGCCCTGCAGTGCCGACGGGTCGGCCATGCAAAGAATAAGGGCGGGCCAGGGCTGAACAGCCCCTTTGGCCCGCCCCGAAAGATTACTTGTACTTGCCGGTGTAGGTCGGCTCGGTGGTGACGGCCGCCGGTTCGGTGTAGACAACTTCTTCTTTTTTGGCGCAGGCCGCGACGAAAGCAACGGCGCACAGAGCCAGGATGATCTTGGTGCTCGACATTCTTTTCTCCTGTTTTCTTGGAGGGTGGCTGCCCACCCCCTGTACGAAGCATAGGCCGCGTTAAGGCGGCCTGCCTCAACAATAGCCGACAAAGCCCCGGCTTGACACGAAAATTCAGGATTTGTCGGTGATTGTGGCAGGAAGGCATCACCCGTGAGGCAAGAACCTGTACAAATGTGCATGCCGGGTTGGGCCATCAGAACGCCTCCCAGATGCACTGGCCGTTTTCCAGACTATAGGCCTCAAAGAACTGGGTCGCCTCTTCATCGGCCTGACCAAAGGGAATGTCGCGGTCGGCCAGCGAAATGATCACCTGCTGCGGTGCTGGTCCCAGCGTCGAGATGCGTTCAATCGCGAAGTTTTGACACAGCCACAACATATCCGCCGAAGCTGCCTCAAAATTCACCGTTCCTCCGGCCCGCGCGATCTGGGGCGCCAGAAACCGGAACCGGGCCGCCAGCCCGTCCGGCCCCGGCACGTTCCACAGCACCTCTTGCAGCGTCACAACCTGCCCCGACGGCACGGCCACCTGCTGCCCGTTTCCGGGCAACACCTCGCCTCCCTCGGCAGTGATCGGCACAGGCCCGGTCATGGCCGCCCCCTTCGGATCGCGCTGTCCCACATATCCATCCCTCCTGTTCTTGTGTCAGAGGGGGATATTGTCGTGCTTCTTCCATGGATTGGACAGCTTTTTACCCCGCAGGGAGGCAAAAGCCCGCGCCACCCGCCGCCGGGTGGATCGCGGCTGGATCACCTCGTCGATAAAGCCCTTTTCCGCCGCCACAAAGGGGTTGGCGAAACGGTCTTCATACTCTTTGGTCAGACGGGCGATTTCCTCGGGCGATTTGCCGCGATGGATGATCTCGGTCGCGCCTTTGGCCCCCATCACGGCAATTTCCGCCGTGGGCCAGGCATAGTTGAAATCGCCGCGCAGATGTTTCGACGCCATAACGTCATAAGCCCCACCATAGGCCTTGCGGGTGATCACCGTCACCTTCGGCACCGTCGCCTCGCCATAGGCGAACAGCAGTTTCGCGCCATGCTTGATCACGCCGCCATACTCCTGGCCCGTGCCCGGCAAGAAGCCCGGCACATCGACAAAGGTCAGGATCGGAATTTCGAACGCATCGCAGAACCGCACGAAGCGCGCGGCCTTGCGGCTGCTGTCAATGTCCAGACACCCGGCCAGCACCATCGGCTGGTTGGCCACAATGCCCACCGTCTGCCCTTCGATGCGGACAAAACCGATGATGATGTTGCCCGCATAATCCTTTTGCACCTCGAAGAAATCGCCCTCGTCAGCGATCTTCAGGATCAGCTCTTTCATGTCATAGGGCTGATTGGGATTGTCGGGGATCAGCGTATCCAGACTGGATTCGACCCGCGCCGGATCGTCAAAGAACGGGCGGACGGGGGCCTTTTCGCGGTTGTTCAGCGGCAGGAAATCGAACAGGCGGCGAATCTCGGCCAGTGCTTCGACATCGTTTTCAAAGGCACCATCGGCAACGCTGGATTTTTTGGTATGAGTGCTGGCGCCGCCCAACTCCTCGGCCGTCACCACCTCGTTCGTCACGGTTTTCACCACATCGGGGCCGGTGACGAACATATAGCTGCTGTCCTTCACCATATAGATGAAGTCGGTCATCGCAGGTGAATAGACCGCCCCCCCCGCGCAAGGCCCCATGATGACGCTGATCTGCGGCACCACGCCAGAAGCCATGATGTTGCGCTGAAACACCTCGGCATAACCGGCCAGCGAGGCGACGCCTTCCTGAATCCGCGCACCACCGGAATCGTTCAACCCGATGACAGGCGCGCCGTTCTGCATCGCCATGTCCATGATCTTGCAGATTTTTTGCGCATGGGTTTCGGACAGAGAGCCGCCGA
>CALRKX020000016.1:0-13858 GCA_943368305.1 Erythrobacter sanguineus | reverse complement strand
ATGTTGCCCACCCCCGCCCCGATGCCCACGCCGATGCCCGCCCCGAACCGGGCACCCATGCCGCTTGCCGGGCAATTCGGCGACAGCTTCGTGCAGCCGCCCCCGCCGCCTGCGCCGCCAACAACGGCACCGCCCGGTGGCATGGGCGGGGCCGCCGCCGGGCTTGCCGCCGCACAGCCACCGATGCCCGCCGCCGAACCCTTTGCGCTGCGTCAGCCCGCTGTCGCCACCCCCCTGCCACCACAGGCCCCCACGACCACAGCCACCGCCGATGGCGCGGCGCTGCTGGATGCGATCTGCCGGGGCGCGGGCCTGGCCGAAGGCAGCCTTGCCGCCGCCGATCCGGTGATGCTGGGTGAAGAGATCGGCAAATGCCTGCGGATCGCGACGCAAGAGCTGATGGCCCTGCTGGGCGCACGCGCTGCTGCAAAGCAATTCGTCAAATCCTCCAGCCGGACGATGATCGGCGGGCTGAACAACAGCCCGCTGAAATTCAAGCCCACCCCGGCCGAGGCAATGCAGACGATGTTCGTGCAGAAATCCGACAGTTACCTGAACTCGACTGCCAGCTTTCAGCAAGGCTTTGATGACATCAAGCGCCACCAGACGGCGGTCTATGCTGCGATGCAGCCCGCGCTGGCGCGGCTGCTGGAAGACCTGTCGCCGGAATCGATCGAAGAGCGCGCTTCGGGCGGGCTGATGTCATCGAAAAAGGCCAGCGCCTGGGATCTGTTCGTGGCGCGTTGGGATGCCAAGACCCATCCTTATGAAAACGGTATGCTCGATGTGTTTCTGGCCTATTTCTCGGATGCTTACGACGATGCGGTAAAGAAGACTGGCGGCTAGGGTATGGAAAGCCTGCCCCTGCTTTCGGCCTGATTGACCGGCCCGTAAGGCAGGGCTAGCATCACGCACAAATCATTTCGATTGAGGTGTTCGATGTTCTGCCCGTTGCCACCCGATCTGGGAGGGCAGCCCTCCCGGTGGGGGGCCGCGTCAACCAGAAACTGCCCTTGCCGGGGGCTGGGTGGCAGGGCATGAAACTGAACGATCTGCTCGCCCCGATCTCTGACGATCTGCCCTGCGGCGAGGATTTGCTGGCGGCTGACGATCCCGATTTTGTCGATTATTATTTCAATGTCGATGACCGCCTGCCAGCCACCTATTTCAACCTGAACAGCGGCACGCTGTTTGACCAGCGCTCGGTGGATCACAAGGGGGAAACCGCGCAGATCGACGCCCTTCTCAAACGCAGCCGTGACCTGCGGCTGTTGGGGATCGAGGCCAAGTTCCAGATTCTGGCGGGCCGGTTCAAGGGCTGGTCAGAGGCGGTTCTGGCGATGATCGAACTGGTGCGCGCCTACCCCGAGCAGGTGCATCCCGCCGATCCGGTCGAACGCAAGAATGCACTGGAAGAGTTGAATGCGATGGCGACGATCGTCGCGCCACTGGATCACGCCGCTCTGATCACCGACAAGCGGTCCGGCGACATCATCTATCGCACCTACGGCACCGGCAGCGGCAAGCTGACGCTGAGAGAAGGCGAAGAGGCCGGCGATGCCGGATTGAACATCGCGGCCCTTGGCTCGTCCGAGAATAGCGCGGCGGTCGATGCGCTTCATGCCACGCTGACAGCCATTCGGGATGGGCTGAAATCGGTCGCAGGCATCAGCCAGACGGGTGCCAAACCATTCCTGCCACGATTCGACCGGCTGTCAGAACGGATCGACGGCATGATCACCATGATCGAAGCCGCGCGCTCTGATCTGGCGGGCACCGCCGAGGAGGACGAAACGCCAGAAGGCGAGGCCGGGGCAGAGGGCGACGCCCCCGCGCCCGGCGGTGGCCAGACCTTCACCATCGCCGCCCCGGTCGGCGACATCGCCGATCACCGCGCCGCTTACCGCGTGCTGAAGGCGCTGGAGGCGTATTTCGTGGCGCAAGAGCCATCCTCGCTGGCGCTGATCCTTGTCACCCAGTCGCGGATGCTGATCGGTCGCCCGCTGGTCGAGGCGATCGACGCGCTTCTGGAAAACAATTCCAATTATGCTACGCTGACATTCGGAACCGAACAGGGTTTCTCATTGTCCATGCACCGGATGCGCGAATTGGCCAATCAGGCCGGGCTTCCGATGAACGAAAGTCTGGGCGAATGGCAGGAAGGAGATGCCGATCCGCCCGAGGTGCTGTCGCGCGACCACGCGGGGGCGCTGTTGAAGCAACTTGAAGAATTTTTCCGCCAGCGAGAGCCGGCAAGCCCGATTCCAATTTTATTGTTCAAGGCGCGCAACTTTTTGACAAAAGATTTCCATTCTTTGGTCCGAGAATTGTTGCCACCAAGTGCTTCTTAACGGCGGCATACCCGCCAGTGTGACCTGTTTGTTCGTTCGCCGTGTTTCGGCTCTCATCATGGACGCAGACCCAGGGAGATATTTTTAATGGCCAGTTCAGATTCAGCAACCGGGTTCATCAAGCGCAACCGCCCCCCGCGCGTGCAGATTTCCTACGCCGACCCCATCGACGCCAACCGCCAGGTCGAATTGCCCTTTGTGATGGGCGTGATGTCGGACCTGTCGGGCAATGCCTCAAAAGTAGAAAAGCCACCTGTGGGCGAGCGAGAGTTCACGCAGGTCAGCCAGGATACGCTGGATGATTACATGGCCAGCGTGCAGCCCGGTCTTGCGCTGAACGTGAACAACACGCTGGACCCGGAAGCGGGCGGCAAATTGTCGGTCAGCCTTGATTTCAAGAAGATGGCCGATCTGTCGCCTGGCGAGGTCGCCCGTCAGGTGCCGGCCCTTGCCACCCTTCTGGAAGCGCGCCAGCAACTGGCCAACCTGCAACGCTACATGAATGGCAAGGCAGCGGCGCAAGACCAACTGAAAGCGCTTTTGAACGACCCAAAGTTGATGGCCGCGCTGAACGACCGCCGCGCCAAGGGCGACGGCGCCGAAGAATGATCTCGAACGCGCCGGGGCCCTTTGCCCGGCGTGCAGTTCTGACCCACTCATATTCGGACATGACACATGGCAACTGAACTTGAAAAAGGCACCGGCGGCGCAGGCGCATTGGCCGAACTGGATGAGTTCTCCTCGATCCTGAAGCAGAATTTCAAGCCGCGCACCGATACGGCCGCAAAAGAGGTGGAGAACGCGGTTTCCACCCTGGTGAAAGAAGCGCTGGCCGATGGCAGCGTGATATCGGAAGACATCCTCGACACGATCGACGCGATGATCGCCAAGCTGGATGAAAAGCTGTCGGCCCAGGTGAACGAAATCATTCACCACCCCGAATATCAAAAGCTGGAAAGCAGTTGGCGGGGCCTCGCCTATACCGTGAACAACACCGAAAGCGATGCCACGCTGAAGGTGAAGGTCATGAACATCTCGAAAGGCGAGCTTGACCGCGAATTGCGGATGTTCCCCGGCGCGAAATGGGATCAGAGCCCGGTCTTCAAAAAGGTGTATGAGGCGGAATTTGGCCAGTTGGGCGGCCAGCCCTTTGGCGCCCTGATCGGTGACTTTTACTTTGATCATTCCTCGTCCGACGTGCGCCTGCTGCGTGACCTTGGCAAGATCGCCGCCTCGTCGCACGCGCCCTTCGTATCATCCGCCGCCCCAACCCTTTTGGGCATGGACAGCTGGAACGAGCTGGGCAATCCGCGCGACCTTTCGACCGTGTTCGACACGCCCGATTATGCCGGCTGGAACAGCCTTCGCGACAGCGAAAACTCGCGCTATCTGGCCATCACCCTGCCGCGCGTCCTGTCGCGGTCGCCCTATGGCCAGAACGGCGAGCCGGTGGATGAGTTCAACTTCGAAGAGGCGACCGACGGCCACGAAGGCAAGAATTACGCCTGGATGAACGCGGCCCATGCCATGGCCGTGAACATCAACCGCGCCCACAAGGAATATGGCTGGACGGTGCAAATTCGCGGCGTGCAGTCGGGTGGCGAGGTGGCGAACCTGCCGGTCCACAACTTTGACACTGGCGACGGGTCTACCGACATGAAATGCCCGACGGAATACGCAATTTCCGACCGTCGCGAAGGGGAGCTTTCGAAATCGGGCCTGATCAGCCTGGTGCATCGGAAGAATACCGATCGCGCCGCCTTTATCGGCGCACAGACCCTTTATCGCCCGAAGAAATATCAGGATGAACAGGCCACCGCCTCGGACAATATCTCGTCCCGCCTGCCCTATATCTTCGCCGTGTCACGCTTCAGCCATTACCTGAAATGTATGGTGCGCGACATGATCGGGTCGAACAAGGAACGCGACCAGTTGCAACGCGAATTGCAGAACTGGGTCAGCGGCTATGTTCACGGCTCTCCGGCCAATGCGACGGAGCGTGACAAGGCACTTCTGCCCTTGGCAGCCGCCAAGGTCGAGGTGATCGCGGACGAAGAGAACCCCGGCTATTACGTCGGAAAGTTCTTCCTGCGCCCGCACTTCCAGTTGGAGGGCATGGATATCGGCATGTCGCTGGTTTCCAAACTTCCGGGCGCGAAATGACTTAACCCCCCTGCCGGGTTTCCCGGCGGAAAATTGATTGGAAAAGGAGTCTCGAAATGGCCGTGGAAATCTTCCTGGAACTTGATCAGGTCGAAGGTGAATCGCAGAAATCCGGCTTTGCCGGCAAGATCGACCTGCTCAGCTATAGCTGGGCCTCGTCGCAGTCGGCCACCCGCCAGTCGGGCACCGGCGGCGGCTCGGGTCAGGCGAATGTGGGCGACATCGCATTTTCCAAATACATGGATAAGGCCACGCCCGTTCTGTACAAGGCGCTTTTGGATGGCAAGCACTATGACAAGGGCAAGATCACCGTACGCAAGGTGACCGGCGGCAAGCCCTTGGATTACCTGACGATCGAGATGGAAGAGGTCATCATCTCGTCCTACCAGACCGGCGGCGGCAATGCCTCGGACGACCGTATCTATGAAAACATGTCGTTGAACTTCAAGAAGTTCAAGATGAACTACATCGTGCAAAGCGGCCAGGGTGCCGGGTCGGCCAAAGTTCCGGTCGAATACGATATCTCGGTCGGCCCGACCGGCTGATCTGACCAGAAACCACAGATGCCGGGCGCGGTCGTGCCCGGCATCCGCAATTGAAGACGCATGGGCCCGATGAAAGAACGCGGCGAAGGCCATTTCCAGATTTCGCTGATGAACGTCTTTCGCAACGCCGCGCGCGAGCGGGATGCGCGCAAGACCGATGATCAGGTCACCGAAGAGGGCCGCGTGCTGTCGCTGCGCAGCATGGAGCGGCGCGAAGGCGCCGGTCAGGGCACGCTGCGCAACAATCTGGCGATTGATCTGTCCAGCCTTTTGGGCACCATCAATCTTGAGGCAACCGAGGATCTGACCGGGCTGGACCGGGTGCGCAACTCGGTTCTGAACTACGGCATGACCGACCTGAGCCGGTTCACCCTTGATGACGTGCGCCGCAACAAGCTGGCAACCGACCTGAAGGCTGCCCTTCTGGCGCATGAGCCGCGTCTGGTCGCCGACACGCTGGTGGTCAAGCTGAAGGGCGGCAACACCACCAACCAGCACATCGCCTTTGACATCACCGCCGAAATGGCCGCGAAACCCGTGGATGTGCCGCTGGAATTCATCGCCGAGATCGATACCAGCGTCGGCAAGGTCGCGCTGTCGAACCTGACGGTGCGTGGATGAACCGCGCGTTTCTGGAATCCTACAACCGCGAGCTTGCGCTGCTGTATGAGGGCGCGAAAGAATTTGCCGAAGATTACCCCGGCATCGCCGAACGTCTGGGCGGGCTGACGCAGGACAATCTTGATCCCGCCATCGCGGGCCTGCTGGAAGGGGCCGCCTTCATGGCCGCCCGCGTGCAGTTGAAACTGGATACCGAGTTCGAGACCTTTACCAACGAACTGCTGGATCAGTTGCTGCCCAATTTCATGGCCCCCACGCCCTCGGCGGTGATGGTGCAGGCCGATCCGAATTTTGCCGATGAAGAGCTGGAAAAGGGCAAATCCTATCCCCCCGGCAGCTATATCGACGCCCGCTATGTGGACCGCGATCAACGCATCTCCTGTCGCTTTCGCCTGTCATCAGCCTTGCATCTGTGGCCCTTGCAACTGACGCAGGCCCGCGTGGTCACCGGGGCCACCGCCTTTCAGGCGATGGGGCTGGATGTCACGGCAGGCACAGGCGGCGGCATCATCCTGAACCTGCAACGCCCCAGCGCTGGCAAGGCGGGCAAGCCGAAGCTGGTTTCCGCCATTCAGGCCGACAGCCTGCCCTTCCATCTGGTGGGCGACATGGCCGAGATGGTGGCACTTTATGAACAGATGTTCGCCAACGTCACCCGCGTTACTCTGCGCTATCTGGATGCGCGGGGCGATCCGGTCTTTGTGCCGCTGCCGCTGAGTTGCATTGAACAAATCGGCTTTGATGAGGATGAGGCGATCTTTGCCGAAGACACCCGCACCTTTCGCGGCTTTACCTTGCTACGCGAGTTTTTCCTGTTCCCGCAGAAATTCCTTGGCTTCCGCCTGACAGGATTGGGGCAGGTTCTGCCGCGTGTCGCCGCCCCGGCCTTTGATTTGATGATTGAAATGTCGCAGGTCCGCCCCGCCCTGCCGCCCCGCATCACGGCCGAGAATTTCCGCCTGTTCACCGCCCCCGCCGTGAACCTGTTTGAAGAAAACTGCTCGACCACCCGCAGCGACACTCTGCGCCATGAATATCTGGTGCAGGCCGATTCCAGCCCCTCGTCGCATTACGAGGTGCACCGCGTGCGCGAGGTGTTCGCCTTTTTCACCGATGTGAAAACCAAGGTGCCGGTGCATCCCCTCTACGGCCTGCCCAGCGATGCCCTGCAACCGCGAGAGGCGCTGTATTACACCACCCGCCAGCGCCCCCGCCGCCTGAACGCCAAGGAACGCCGCTTTGGCAAAGCCCAGGGCTATACCGGCACCGAAACCTTTGTGTCGATCTACGAACCCGGCCATCTGGACAGTGACGAACGGGTCAAGCGGCTGCAGGTAAAGCTGCTGTGCTCCAACCGCCATTTGCCGCAGTTCCTGCCCATTGCCCAAGGCGGGGCCGATTTCCGCATGAACGACGACACCGCGCTGCCCCTGCGCTGCATCGCCGGGCCAACCGCCCCGCGCGAAAGCGTGACAGAGCTGGACAAGAACGCCGCCCACCGCGCCCATACCGGCCCCGTGGGCTGGCGCATTCTGTCCTATCTGTCGCTCAGCTATCTGGGGTTGGACAACCGGGGGGCCAAGGATCAGGGTGCTGCGCTGCGCGAGATGCTGGCGCTGTTTGCCGACCTGTCGGCGCAGGTCACCGAACGTCAGTTGCAGGGGCTGAAATCGGTCAGCGCCCGCCCGGTCACCCGCACCATCCGCCGGGGTGGCGGTTATCACGCGGCGCGGGGCACCGAAGTGACCATCACCTTTGACGAAAAGTCGTTCGAAGGCTCGGGCATCTTCCTGTTGGGCGCGGTGCTGGACAGGTTCATTTCCGAATACGCCTCGATCAACAGTTTCACGCAGGTGGCGATCCGGTCGGAACAGCGCGGGGTGGTCAAGGTCTGGCCACCCCGCACCGGGCAGGGGCCGCTGCTATGACCGATGCACCCCGCCGTCGCGCCTTGCTGGACGACCCGACGCAGTTCGGCTTTCTGTCCCTGATGCGAGAGGTGGAGCGCGCAAATCCCACCCTGCCCCGGATCGGCCGTAACCGCACCCTGAAGGAAGAGGCGGTGCGTCTGGGCCAGGAACCGTTTCAGGCATTTCCGGCGCAAAACGTCAGCCAGGTGCAGGACCGGGGCGATGGCAAACTGCGCGTGCGGTCGAACTTCCTGGGTTATTTCGGCCCGCAAGGGGCCTTGCCACTGAACATCACCGCCGAGGTGCAGCAGTGGTACATGTATGGTGACGATGCTTTTGTTCGGCTGGCCGACATCTTCACCAACCGCTTTCAGCAGCTTTTCTTCCGCGCCTGGTCGGATGCGCGCGGCATCACCCAGTTCGACCGCCCCGATGATGACCGCTTTCAAACCTATGTCGGGGCCGCCCTTGGCCATGCGGCCCCCAGCTTGCGCCAGCGCGGCCGGGTTTCGGAAACCGCCTGGCTGCCCTTTGCCGGTGTGGCGATGGGGCGCGTCAAATCTGCCGTGCGGTTGCGGCAGGTGCTGCAATCCTTGTGCCGCGTGGACATCACAATCGAGGAAAACATCCCCTCTTGGCTGGTGTTCGAACCCGGCGATCTGACGCAGATGGGCCGGTCGGGGGCCACCCTTGGCATGGATTGTCGGCTGGGCGCGCGGGTGCAAAGCGTCAATGACAAGATCCGCGTTGCCGTGCGCACCGAAAGTCTGCCCGAATACCAAAGTTTTCTGCCCGGCGGCCCCAATTTCGCCAAGCTGACAGAGATGATCTTCTGGTATCTTGGCCATGAGGTCGAGGTCGAGATTGCGCCCGCCCTGCCCGCCGATCAGGTGCGCGGCATGGCTTTGGGCAAATCGGGGGCCTTGGGCTGGACGGGCTGGATCGCGCCCGTCGCCGGTGAACCCGGCACCTACCGCAGCGATGCGGTGTTCTCGTCCGAACATCGGACGACGTGATGGGTGGCACGGTTTTTTAGCACAAAGGATTAGGAAATGGCCGATATCAGTCTTGAAACAGTCGCCGGAAAGCTGAACCGCGTCGGCTATGATGCTTTTCTGCAATCGCTGCGCCACGCCCGCAGCGAGGGCAACCGCAATGTGGAACTGTCGCACTGGCTGTTTCACATTCTGCAAAACCCAAAATCCGACATTGCGGTCACGCTAGCGCATTTCAAGCTGGATACGGCCAAGGCACAGAAAGACCTGGGTGCGGTAATCGACGGTCTGCGCAAGAACGCAACCGAAATGCCCCAGATCAGCGAGCAGTTGACCGATGTGCTGGACCGCGGCTGGCATTACGCCACCCTGATGTTCGGCGAGGCGATGATCCGCACCGGCCATATTCTGGTGGCCGCCCTGAAGAACACCACCCTGCGCCGCGACCTTGTTCAGATGTCAAAGGTGTTTGGCGAGATCAACGTCGATACCCTGGCGAATGAGGCGCGCACCGCCTGGGCCGACAGCGATGAAGACGACATGCGCCCGATGGATGGCTCTGGCATCGGCCAGGGTTCGGGCGCGGCGGCGGCCCCCGGTCAGGGCAGCACGGCCCTGGGGCGTTTTGCGGTCGACATGACGGCGCAGGCCGGGTCGGGCAAGATGGACCCGATCGTTGGCCGTGACGATGAAATCCGCCAGATCATCGACATTCTGCTGCGCCGCCGCCAGAACAACCCGATCCTGACGGGCGAGGCGGGCGTGGGCAAGACCGCCGTGGTCGAGGGCTTTGCCCAGCGGCTGGCGGCGAATGAGGTGCCGCCCAAGCTGCAAGGCACCAAGCTGTTCATGCTGGACCTTGGGCTGATGCAAGCCGGTGCATCCATGAAGGGCGAGTTTGAACAGCGCCTGCGCAGCGTGATTGACGAGGTGCAGAATTCGCCCACCCCGATCATCCTGTTCATTGATGAGATTCACACCCTGATGGGCGCGGGCGGGGCGGCGGGTACGGGGGATGCCGCAAACCTGCTGAAACCGGCGCTGGCGCGCGGCACCCTGCGCACCATCGGCGCGACGACATGGATGGAATACGCCAAGTATTTCGAAAAAGACCCGGCGATGACCCGGCGCTTTCAGCCGGTGATGGTGGATGAACCCACCATCGACCGCGCCTGTTACATGCTGCGCGGCATTCTTGGCCCGATGGAGGCGCATCACGGCATCCGCATCTCGGATGAGGCGGTGGTGGCGGCGGTGAACCTGTCGGCGCGCTATCTGCCCTCGCGCCAACTGCCGGACAAGGCGGTCAGCCTGCTGGATACCGCCTGCGCGCGGGTGGCGATCAGCCAATCCACGGTTCCGGCCTCGATTCAGGACAGCAAGGCGCGGATCGCGGGGCTGGAGACCGAACTGGCCGCCAAGGAACGGCAGGCCGATCTGGGCGAGGATGCCGGGCCGCGCGTGGCCGAAATCCACGATCTTCTGGCCAGGGAACGCGACAATCTGGCCCAGCTAGAGGCGGATTATGCCGAGGAAAAATCGCTGGTCGATCAACTGCTGGACCTGTGGAAACAGATCGGGCTGGGGGCCAAGGCCGATGGCGCGGTAACCCCCGATCAGGTGGCGGCCGAGCCTGAAAACCTGCGCCCGCAGGCGATGGAAAGCGTGAAACGCCTGCAAGCCCGCAAACCCGATGACCGCAAGATCTATGCCCATGTCGATGCGCAGGCCGTGGCCGCAGTCATCTCTGACTGGACGGGCATTCCTGCGGGCAAGATGGTGTCGGATGAATTGCAGGCCATCCTTGCCCTTGCCGACCGCTTGAAAGAGCGGGTGATCGGGCAGGATCACGGTCTGGAAATGATCGCGACGCGCGTGCAGACCGCCAGCGCCAAACTCGCCAACCCCAACAAGCCGATTGGCGTCTTCATGCTGTGCGGGCCTTCAGGCGTGGGCAAGACCGAAACCGCGCTGGCCTTGGCCGAGGCGGTATATGGTGGTGAACAGAACATCATCACCATCAACATGAGCGAGTTCCAGGAGGCGCATACTGTCTCCCTGCTGAAAGGCGCGCCCCCCGGCTATGTCGGCTATGGCGAAGGTGGCCGTCTGACCGAGGCGGTGCGGAGAAAGCCCTATTCCGTCGTCCTGCTGGACGAGGTGGAAAAGGCCCATTCCGACGTGCACGAGCTGTTCTTTCAGGTATTCGACAAGGGCATCATGGAGGATGGATCGGGCCGCCAGATCAACTTCAAGAACACGCTGATTTTGCTTACCTCGAACGTTGGCACCGATGTGATCATGGACATGGCTGACAAGGGCGAGACGAAACCCGATGTCGAGGTGCTGGAAGAGGCGATGAAGCCCCACCTTCTGCGCGTCTTCCCGCCCGCCCTGTTGGGCCGCATCGTGACGATCCCCTATTTCCCGCTGTCGACCGAGGTTCTGGGCGGCATCACCAAGCTGAAGCTGGGCGCCATCGTCAGGCGAATGAAGGAAAACCACGGTGCTGCGATGACCGTCTCGCCCGAGGTCACCGCCCATATCGTGGACCAGTGCCGCGACCCCGATTCCGGCGGGCGCATGGTGGACAACATCATCTCGAACACCATTCTGCCCGCGCTGTCGCGCGAGGTGCTGGACCGCATGGTCAAGCAAACGCCGATGACAAAGGTGGAACTGGTGATGAAAGACGGGCAGATCGGCTACGATTTCGCCTGACCCCCGATCCCCACCACTGACAAAGGGCGCCTCCCTCTCCCCCCTCGTGGGGGAGGGATGGGGTGGGGGGATTTGCGAACCGTCGGCCCCCTCCTTTCCCACGAAGCCGCGGGGAAAGCGTTTGACCCCAAGTCGGCATGCAGGCGTCAGCCCGTCGTAGCCAGAAGCGCATCGATCACCTTCTGATAGGCCAGCACTTCGGGCGGCAGCGGCGGGGCCACCGGCACTGCGCCGCCCTTGCCGCTCATCTTCAACTCGGCCCATTCCTTGACATAGGCGATGGTGCGCCCCCGCAGGAACGGGTTGGCATTTACCACGCCTGCCCCCATGACGTCGGCCACCAACTGGTCATCCTGCGCCGACAGGACCACATCGGCCCCGCCAGCCCCCAGGAAGTGGCACAGATACAGCCGCCCCGCCGTGATCTGATGGCCCCGGTTGCGCAAGTAAGCCTCGCCCTCTCGCGCGAGGTTGGTCACCATCTCGCGGGACAGCGTGGGGTCGGTGCGCAGGGCAAGCAGGTCGGCGCGGCTCATCGTGCTGGCAAGGTCGGGGCGATACTGGTTCATCATCCGAATCCAGGTGCTTTCGATGAACTGGCCCAGCCCCACCGCGGTGGACAAGGGGTTGGCCGCATCGGCCTTGCCGCCGGATTCGACGCGGATGATCTGATCGACCATGGTTTCGACCGCCGATCCCGCGCCACCTGCCGCCACAACGGCATCGGCGGCAAAGGGATCAACAGCCTCACCGCCGGCATAAAGTTCAAAATGCAGATGCGGGCCGGTCGATTGGCCGGTGGTGCCGACATAGCCGATCAACTGTCCCGCCGTCACCGGCTGCCCCGCCTTCAACCCGTCGGCAAAGCGCGACAGATGGGCATAGCGCGTCTCGGTTCCATCGGCGTCGGTGATCTTGACCAGATTGCCATAGGTGCCGCCATCGCTGGCAAAATTCACCGTTCCGGCAAAAGCCGCCACCACCGGCGTGCCCACGGGGGCCGCCCAGTCGGTGCCCTTGTGCAGCTTGACCACATGCAGAATGGGGTGCATGCGCGGCCCGAAGCGGGATGTCATCACCCCCGCCGTCGGCGTCACCATCCCCGCGCGCATTGCCCCGCCACCGCCACCGCTGGCCCCGCCGCCGCTGCCCTGCCCGAAACAGGCATAATCCTGCGCGCCCACCGGGCGATAGACATGGCAGCGCAGATCGCGTCCCTCGCCTTTGATCGCGGCATAAAGCACTTGGCCCGGCCCTGGCCCCTCACCGCCCGCATCTGGGGCATAAAGCAGGGTCATCTGGTCACCGGGGGCGGCAAAACTTTCCATGTCCCACGACTGGCTGAGCATGACGATGGTTTCCGCCACCACCGCCGAGGGCACGCCATTGCGGATTGCCGCCGAATAGAAGGCATCCAGCAGCCGATACTTGCGGCCAATATCGGCGCTGGCCACCGCATCGTCACCTGCAAAACTGAACAGGTCTTCGTCAACCCAAGGGTCCGCCGCCTCGACCACATGGCCATCATCGCCAAGGCCCAGACTGCCCGCGTAACTGTTGCGGGTATAAAGCGACAATTGCACCGGCAGCTTGACCCCCGCCCGCATGGTCAGTCGGAACGCCAGGATATGCCCCGGCTGAAGGGCGGCGATATCGGGCACCACGGCCTTGCCCTCTTCGGTAAAGCGTTCCGCCGCCGCCCGGTCCGCCCCGTGATCGACCATCAGTTGCACCAGATCGCCCGGCTCTTTCAGGCGCAGGATCACATCTTCGAACGCCGCCGCGCGGGTTTTCTCGGGCTGGATATAGGCGACGCTGGTGGTATCCTCGATCCGGGTGCGGGTAAAGCTGTCGGGTCGGCCTGCACTGGAAACCCCCGCAATATCCTCACCCCAACTGGCATCCTCGCCCGCCGCGACCACCTCGGTCTGCAACGGAGCTGAGGTATCCACCTGCGGCGCAGGCGAGGGCATCGGGGCCACCGGCGTCTGCAGCTTGACCTCGCGCTGCGCGTTGAAGAACGCGAAATCCTCTCGGCTTGAGGGAAGGGTGGTGATCAGCCGCTCTTCGGTGGTGATCATCGCATCGTTCAACAGGACCAGATCGCCCCCGGCGCGGTCGGGCGGCACCTCGGGCGGGCGCGACATCTCCTTGCGGTGATCGCCCGCGCCAGAGGTGTCGAAATTCAGCGTCATCGGATCGCCCGGCAGATCGATAAAGGCAGAGGTATAGGCGGCAGCGGCATCCATCACCACACCTTCGTCCTGCACCCCGTCATTGTCGGCGACCTCTTTCGCCGTCGGGTGGCCGAACCGCAGGATGCCACCGAAATATAGCCCGGTTCCCAAACCTGCCATGCCCAGCGCCACCCCGCCCCACAGAACCAGCGGAACCAGCCAGGAATTGCGGCGGCGCAGTTTGGCTTGCTGGCGGGCGGCCTTGAACCGGGGGTCAATCTCCATGACCACGGCCCCGCACGATCAGAACGATCCGGTGATGCCGATGGTGCCCTTGGTGATCCGGGTCTTGGCGGTTTCCTGCTTTTTGCCGGT
>CALRKX020000015.1:0-13881 GCA_943368305.1 Erythrobacter sanguineus | reverse complement strand
GCCGCACTTCACGCACCGGAACGGTGTGGCCGGTGGGCGCACCGCGAACGGTCGGGTCGGTGGTAAAGCTGTATTGCGTCTTGGCCACACAGATCGGCAGATGGCCGTAACCCGCCGCTTCCCAGGTTTTCAACTGGTCGCGGATCGATTTGTCGGCAATCACGTCATCGGCGTGATAGATGCGCTTGGCGATGGTTTGCAGCTTTTGGAACAGCGGCATGTCATCGGGGTAAAGCGGCGCGAAGTTGGCCGAACCCGATTCCGCCATGGCGACAACCTTGTTCGCCAGCTCCTCGATCCCGGCCGAACCTTGCGCCCAGTGCTTGCACAGGATCGCCTCGGCGCCCTGCTCTGCCACATAGGCCTTTACGGCGGCAATCTCGGCATCGGTATCGCTGTAAAAGTGGTTGATCGCCACGACCACCGGCACGCCAAAGCCTTTGACGTTGCCGATGTGACGGCCCAGGTTCGGGCAGCCCTTCTTGACGGCCTCGACATTCTCGGCGCCCAGATCGGCCTTGGCCACGCCGCCGTTCATCTTCATCGCGCGGACGGTGGCCACGATCACCGCAGCGGCAGGCTTCAGGCCGGCCTTGCGGCACTTGATGTCAAAGAACTTTTCCGCGCCAAGGTCGGCACCGAAGCCAGCTTCGGTCACGACATATTCGCCCAGCTTCAACGCCGTCTTGGTGGCGATGACGCTGTTGCAGCCATGGGCGATGTTGGCGAACGGGCCGCCATGCACGAAGGCCGGGTTGTTTTCCAGCGTCTGCACCAGATTCGGCTGCATTGCGTCTTTCAGCAGCACGGTCATCGCACCATCGGCCTTGATGTCGCGGCAATAGACCGGCTTTTTCTCGCGGGTATAGGCAACCACGATATCGCCCAGCCGCTTTTGCAGGTCTTCCAGATCGTTCGACAGGCACAGGATCGCCATGACTTCGGAGGCCACGGTGATGTCAAACCCGGTCTGGCGCGGGAAACCGTTCGACACGCCGCCCAGGTTCACCACGATGTCACGCAGCGCGCGGTCGTTCATATCCATCACGCGGCGCCACACCACGCGGCGGGCGTCGATCTGCAGATCGTTGCCCCAATAGATGTGGTTGTCGATCATCGCCGACAGCAGGTTGTGGGCGCTGGTGATGGCGTGGAAATCGCCCGTGAAATGCAGGTTCATTTCTTCCATCGGAACGACTTGCGCCATCCCGCCGCCCGCAGCGCCGCCCTTCATGCCGAAGTTCGGGCCAAGGCTGGCTTCACGAATGCACACCACGGCTTTTTTGCCGATGCGATTCAGGCCATCGCCCAGACCCACGGTGGTGGTGGTCTTGCCTTCGCCCGCAGGGGTTGGGTTGATCGCGGTGACAAGGATCAGCTTGCCGTCCTTCTTGCCATCCAACGAGCGGATGAACTCCTGGCTGACCTTGGCCTTGTCATGGCCATAGGGCAGCAGATGCTCTGCCGGAATGCCCAGCTTTGCCCCGATCTCCATGATCGGCTTTTTCTTCGCCTCGCGGGCGATTTCGATATCGGTCTTGAAGGCCATGGGCTCCCCCCTAGGTCGCGGCTCCGTCATGGGGGTGATAGCCGTCCGGGCCTGCGGGGCAGAGTGAAATTGCGACAGTTTGCCTGCCAATTTCGTCCTGCGGTGTTTCCGATCGGAAACAGTGGAACGTGGGGCGGGAATATTCCACAAGCGGAACAAACATTCCACATCAATCCGGTGTGCGGGCCTCCTCCAGATAGTCCCAGGCGCGCTGATCTGGCACATGCAGGCGAATCTTTTCACCCAGAAGAAAAATCCCCTCGCGCTCCACCCAGGCCGTCACGCCACGCCGGTGTTGGGCGGCAGGTTTGAACCGAGCGCCGAAACCGGCATGGCGGCTTTCAATCGGGCGGGCGGGCAAGGTGCAGGGGCGGTTCTGCATATCCACCACCAGCGTGGCCCCCCCTTCACCTTGCAGGCGCGATGAGGGCGGCAAGTGGCTGAAATCGGGGATACCGGCAATCACCATCGTGGTGCCCAACAACGCCGGGTCCAGCCGGTCAAGCCCCATGTCGGCGGCGGTGCGGTCAAGCTCTTCTTGCGACAGAACCGCGAACTGGCGCGTATTCCTGATTTCGGTGTTGCGCGGATATTGCCCCAGAACCCGGCTGCACGACGGGCGGGTGAGGCCGCCATGTGCCTCGCCAACTGGGCCGGAAAAAAGGGCCTCCAACCGCGTCAGGGATTGGCTTTCCAACTGCGCCTCGCGGTCGGCAACGATACCAAGCCAGGTGATGGTGCCAAAAAAGCGGGTCGGTTTCAGGGCTGCCATGCGCGTCTCACCACAAAGAACAGGCGACGGAATGGCATCAGTGCCGCTCCATCGGGCAACAGGGGATAGGCCGCGCCCAAAGCCTCGTCATAAGCGGCGGTGAAGGCGGCAGCCTCCGCCTCGGTCAGCTTGTCCAGAAAGGGGCGCATCGCAGTTGATCCGGTAAATAACCGCACCGGATGGCCCAAGGCCACCGGATCAAGCCGCTGGACATAATCGGTTTCCCAGGCCTCCACCGCGCCCAGCGGGGTCAGCACCTGCCAATAATCGGGCGCGGGGGCAACGGGCGGCTTCCATTGGCGAAAGTCAAACCTGTCGGGAAACATGGTCTGCGCGATGTCGCGCAAAAAGCGATGAGACGGGGCGGCATGCTGGCGCGGCATCTGCACGGCCAACACACCACCGGGCGGCAAAAAGCCCGCCAGCCGCGGCAACAGTGCGGAATGATCGGGCAGCCATTGCAGGGCGGCATTGGAAAATATCAGTGCAGGCGGCGCTGCGGGCTGCCAGTCGGCAATATCGGCCAGCACCATGGCACCATAGCCCTGCGCCGCCTCCAGCATGGCGGGCGAGGCATCGACCCCGATCAGCCGCCGGTCGGCAAACCGGGTGGCCAGCGCCTCGGCCACGGCGCCGTCGCCGCAGCCCAGATCGACCACATCGCCCTCTGGCAGATCACCGACCTGCGCCAGCAGGTCCAGCGCCGGACGCAAACGCAAACCCCGGAACCTTGCATAGGCCCCGGGGTTCCAGTCTTGTTTTGCCCCTTGGCTCACGCCATGGGCTCCGGCTCCGGGTTGGCCTTGGGCTTGCGCGGGCGGGTCTTGGGCACGGCCACAAGGCCAGGAGCAGCGTCTTTCGGGCCGTCATCATCGCCGCCTTCCAGCGGATCTCCTGCCATCACCTTGCGGATCTGATCGCCCGAAAGCGTCTCATACTCCAGCAGGCCCTTCGCCAGACGCTCGAACTCTTCCTCGTGGTCGGTCAGCACCTTCATCGCGCGGGCATAGCCTTCGTCGATGATCGCCTTCACCTCATCCTCGATGATGCGCTTGGTTTCGGCCGAGACGCTGAAGCCGCCAGTGTTGCCCTGATAGCCCTCATGCGCCTCGGAATAGTCGATATTGCCGATCTTGTCCGACATGCCCCAGCGCATCACCATGGCGCGCGCCACAGCCGAGACGTTCTGAATGTCGCCGCTGGCCCCTGAGGAAACCCGGTCTTCGCCCCATTTCTTGATTTCGGCGGCCTTGCCGGCCATGCCCATCGCGATGCGGTCCTTCATCTGGTCCTTGTGCCAGGAATGACGGTCCATTTCCGGCAAGCTCATCACCATGCCAAGGGCGGCACCGCGCGGCATGATGGTGGCCTTGTGGACCGGATCGCATTTCGGCAGCTTGATGCCCACCATGGCGTGACCGGCCTCGTGATAGGCGGTCATTTCCTTGTCTTCCTGCGACATGACCATGCTGCGGCGTTCGGGGCCCATCAGCACCTTGTCCTTGGCGTTTTCAATGTCGTCCATCGTGACAAAGCGGCGACCGACGCGGGCCGCCATCAGCGCAGCCTCATTCACCAGGTTCGCAAGATCGGCGCCCGAAAAGCCGGGGGTGCCGCGCGCGATGATGCGCAGGTCCACATCGGGACCAAGCGGCACCTTGCGGGCGTGCACGGCCAGAATTTTCTCGCGCCCTTTGATGTCGGGGTTGCCGACGGTGATCTGGCGGTCAAAGCGGCCGGGACGCAGCAGAGCCGGGTCCAGCACGTCCTTGCGGTTGGTGGCGGCGACGATGATCACGCCTTCATTCGCCTCAAACCCGTCCATTTCGACCAGAAGCTGGTTCAGCGTCTGTTCGCGTTCATCATTGCCGCCGCCCATGCCGACGCCACGCGCCCGGCCAACAGCGTCAATCTCGTCGATGAAGACGATGCAGGGCGCATTCTTCTTGGCCTGTTCGAACATGTCGCGCACCCGGCTTGCACCGACGCCCACGAACATTTCAACAAAATCAGAGCCCGAGATGGTGAAAAACGGCACACCCGCTTCGCCCGCGATGGCGCGCGCCAGCAGGGTTTTACCGGTGCCGGGCGGGCCGACCAGCAGCGCACCTTTGGGAATCTTACCGCCAAGACGGCTGAATTTCTGCGGGTTGCGCAGGAACTCGACAATCTCTTCCAGCTCTTCCTTGGCTTCGTCGATGCCGGCCACATCATCAAAAGTAACGCGCCCCTGCTTTTCGGTCAGCAGTTTCGCCCGGCTTTTGCCAAAGCCCATGGCGCCGCCACGCCCGCCACCCTGCATCCGGTTCATGAAGAAGATCCAGACGCCGATCAGCACGATGAAGGGCAGATAGACCGACAGCAGCGACATCAGGCCAGAGCTTTGCTGCGGGCGGGCCGACACGTCGATGCCCTTGGCCACCAGCTTGTCGGACAAGGTGGCATCGGTCGGCACCACGGTGGAATAGCGGCTGCCATCAGACCCGGTGACCAGCGCCCGCTCGCCATCAATTGTCACTTGCGTGACCTTGCCGGTGTCCACCCGCTGCATGAACTCGGTATACGAAACCGCCCGGTCGGTGCCGGTCATGGTCGTGCCCGAGAACAGGTTGAACAGAACAAGGATCAGCAAAAGCAGGATGACCCAGAACGCGATGTTGCGTGCGTTGCCCACAAAAGTCTCCGTATCGTCAGGGCACATTCTGCCCCCTTGACGGTTAAGATAGAGATTACAGCGCCAGCTTCAATGCGCGATGTTGAATGCGTGGCAGGCTGGCACCACTTCCGCCTGCCATTCCGGGAAATTTCCGGCCAAGGGGGCTGCGACAAGCTGTCCCTGACGCCAGATCGCGGGGGTTGCCAGCAGCACGGCACGCGGAAAGCCGGTGCTGCGCCAACCGGCAAGCTGGGCCAGACCGGCTGCGCCAAGGGCCGCAATCTGATCACCAGCAGCAAACGGCCCCTGCATCTGCCAGCGGCCATCCCACAATGTGCCCTGCACCACGGCTGGCCCAAGGCTGCGCGCCTCTCGGCACAGCCACAGGCCGCTGGGCGCGGGCACCAGACGCACACCCGCCAGCGTAGCCGCCTGCCCCGCTTGCAGCGCCGCAACCAGCCGTTGCAACGCGTCTGCCCGTGGGCCATGGCGCGCGCAGGTCAGCCAAGTGATCGCACGGCGCAACAGGCGGCGCAAAATCTCGGGGTCGGAGTTGGCGACGGCATCGCGGTCCAGGCAGAGGGCACCGGCGCGCTCTGCCATCACCCTTTGCGCCGCCGTGTCAGTCATCCGGTCCAACGCCGCGCGAGATTGGGCAAGCGCAGTAGCAGATTGCGCCAGGATTTCGGCTGAAATCCCAAGCGCGGCAAGGGGTTCCATCGCCTTCCTGATGCGGGCGCGCAAAAAGCGATCATTGCTGTTGCTGGGGTCTTCGGCCCAATCTATTCCCCGCCGCACCAGCACTTGCCGCAGACTTTCGCGCGAAAAGGCCAGCAGCGGGCGCAGCCACGTGATGCCGCCCTCTTGCCAATGGGCGCGCATGCCCGACAGCCCGTCCAGCCCCGCCGCGCGCGACAGGCCCAGCAGCAGGGTTTCGGCCTGATCCTGCGCGGTATGGCCAAGGGCGACATGCGCAATGCCCTGCCCCCGCGCCCAGCCGCCAATCAGCGACAAACGCGCAAGGCGGGCGGCTTCCATCAGGTTGCCCTTGGGTGCGCCGCCATGGTCCCAGCGCAAAATGATATGCGGCAGCCCCCGTTCGGCGCAGAACCGTGCCACCAGCGCCGCCTCGGTCGCAGCCTCGGCACGCAAGCCGTGATCGACTGTCACGGCATGAACCTGCCAGCCCGGCATCTCGGCCATCAGTGCCAGCAGCGCCATGGAATCGCCGCCGCCCGAAACGGCCACCGTAACCCGCTCTGGCCGACCTTGAGGAAAGGCCGCCCCCAGCGCAGCAAAAAGGGCGGCCTCGGCCGCCCCTTGATCCGTCATGTCTGGGCCACCTACTGGCACCCCATCCCCGCCATCGAGGTCTGGGCCTGCGTCGCCTGACTGCTACCGGGGAAGCGGTTGCCCACTTCGGCCAGCGTCACACAGGCATCGGGCGTCTGCCCCAGCGTGCCCAGCGACTGGCCCAGTTTCAGCAGGCTGTCAGCGGCAAAGCTGCCATCGGGCTTGCCCGAAAACGCATCTAGATAGGACCGTGCCGCGCCGGCGGTATCGCCAAGATTGCTCAGCGCCTCGCCCCGCAGGAACTGCGCCTCTTGGGTCAGCGGGCCACCCGGGTAGGATTGCGCATAGGTCGCAAAGAGGTCCGCGGCGGTGCGAAAGTCACCCTGACCGAGCACCCCCTTGGCCCGGTCAAAATCGGCCTTCTCAGCCACTGCAAGTTCAGGCGCATCACTGGCCGCAGGGGCCGGATCGGGGTTTGCAGCAGGCGCAGTGCCCGCCGCAGCCGTATCGCCACCAAGGGTGGGCGTGGCGGGGATGTTGTTCACATCGCAACCCTCGGTCACCTCGCACAGACGATATTCGATATCGCCGATGCGGTTGGTGCCATCGGACACCACGCGGTTCAGCTTCAGCTCGACCTCTTCGGTCTTGGCGGTCAGGCGGGTCAGCTCTGCCTCGATCGCATCCATGCGCTGCAAGGCATCGCCCCCGGCGGCACCGCCATTGGCGGCCCCGCTGGTGACCAGTTCGGATTTCAGGCCGTTGAACTGGGCCATCAGCTGGCCCAGCTCTGCCTTGATGTCAGCCAGCGTCTGCGCCTTGTCCTGCGCGGCAACCGGGGTCACCGCGAAAGACGAAGCCGCCAGCGCCAGGCACAGGGCCAAACGGCGCATCAGATCAGGCCCCCGCGCCCATTTGCAGAACGGTCACGGCGCGACGGTTCTTGGAATAGCACGCCTCGTCCGAGCACACCTCCAGCGGGCGCTCCTTGCCATAGGAAATCGTCTTCATCCGGCTGGGCGCGATGCCCTGCGAGATCAGGAAATCCTGCACGGCGGCGGCACGACGCGCACCAAGGGCAAGGTTGTATTCACGGGTGCCCTGTTCGTCGGCATGGCCTTCGATGATGAAGGCATAGTCAGGATGCGATTGCAGCCACTGGGCCTGACCCTGCAGGATGCCGCGCCCTTCGGCCGAGACGGTGGACTGGTCTACCGCGAACAGCACGCGGTCACCGATCCGCTGGTTGAAATAGGCGACCGAGTTGGGGTTGTTCGGATCACCCAGGCCGGTCGAGTCGATACCGCCCGCGCCATAGCCACCATTGGCACCGGGGCCGCCAGCGCCGCCCTTGCCATAGCGGTCGGGGTTATTACAGGCGGCAAGGCCAAGGGCCGCAACGATCAGAAGGGCTTTGGGCAGGAAGGTCATGGGCATGTCCTTGTGGTTTTTGGGGCTCGATAGCCAAGATGTAGCAGATTCGCGCCGCAGTGTTAACCGGCGGCGCGACAGGAATTATTTCAACAGCGGCGACCATGCCGGATCAGAGGCCGCACCATCGGTTGTGATCTGGCGCAAGTTGCGCCCGGTGATATCGACCGAGAACAGTTGCGCCGACCCGCCCGCGCCCGCGCTTTCGCGGGTGAACATGATCACGCGGCCATTCGGCGCCCAGGTCGGGCCTTCATCCAGGAAGGACGAGGTGAGCAGACGCTCTTCGCTGCCATCGACGCGCATCACGCCAATGTGGAATCGGCCCTGATTTTGCTTGGTAAAGGCGATCATGTCGCCACGGGGCGACCAGACCGGGGTGCCGTAACGCCCCTGCCCACCCGACAGGCGCCGCGCCTCTCCGCCGCCCGCAGGCATGATGTAAAGCTGCTGGTTGCCCGAGCGGTCACTTTCAAACACGATCTGGCTGCCATCGGGGCTAAAGGACGGCGCGGTTTCAATCGAGGGCGCGTTGGTCAACTGCCGCAAGCCACCGCCATTCACGTCCATCGCATAGATGTCAGTATTGCCACCGCGTTCCAGGCTGAACACGATGGTGCCGCCGTCGGGCGAAAAGCGCGGTGCGAAGGTCATCGTGCCGTCTTGCTGTTCCAGCGCGCGCACCCCAAGGCTGCCGACATCCATCAGATAAATCTGCGGAAAACCCGAGGAATAGGAGGTGAACAGAATCTGCCCGCCTGTGGGCGAAAAGCGCGGCGCCAGCACGATCGAGGAACTGTCGGTCAGATAGCTGGTGTTCGCACCATCATAATCCATCACCGCCAGCCGCTTTTGGCGCTGGTTTTTGGGCCCGCTTTCGGCGACGTAAACAACGCGGCTGTCGAAATAGCCGCCTTCGCCGGTGATGCGGCTATAGACCGCATCGGCCACCTTATGCGCCATGCGCCGCCAGGTGCCGGGGGTGCCCGCGAATTGCAAGCCCTCACCCAAGGGTTGGCCGGTGAAGACGTCGAACAGGTAGAACTTCACCACAATTCGGTCGCCACTGGCCTGCACGGCCCCGGTGATCAGCGCCTGCGCGTTGATGGCCTGCCAGTCGTTATAGGCGATGGGCGCATCGAACGAGGTGACGCGGCTGATATGCGCCTCTCGCGGGATTTCGCGGAACAGACCGGTTCCGGCAAGGTCAGCCGCAATCACGCGGCTGATGTTCTGCGCGTAATCGCCCGCGCCGCCCTCATCCACGAAATCGGGAATGGCGAAGGGCATCGGTTCGATGACGGGGGCCGTCAGGTCCAGGGTGATCTCGGCACTGGCAGGCTGAACAGCGGCCAGAATACCCAACAGGAAGGCGGTGGTCAGGGCTTTGAATTTGCTCATCGTTTCCTCATCAGGCACGGGCAAGGTGGGTTTCATCAGGGCGCGTCATCTTAGCCGCATCCCCGAGGCATCGAAATTCAGGTTCATGATGTTCCAAGTGTCGTATTTTGCCGGATCAAGATCCAAGCCGGCACCGTTACACCCACGGACAGACCGGCTGACTGCGCGTTTTGCCGCCTCGAACGCCTGTTGGGCAGCCGCCGCATCGCCGCCGTCATAGGTGGTCATGGTGATCGAGGTTGGCTTGCCATCGGGCGACATTTCCACCCTCAGCGTCAACCGTACCATGGTGGCGGCGGTGGAAAGGCTGCCGATATTCCAGCATTTATTGATGGCTGACCGCAGGCCGTCCATCTCTCCCGCCGTCAGGGGCGGGCCTTTGGGCAGGTCTTGGCCGCCGGTCTCGGCAGGCTGGTCGGCGGGTTGGTCGGCCGTGGCATCGTTCAGGGCCGCCGCCAGCGCATCGTCAATCGCGGTGGCGTCAGTCTGCTCGGTCGTGTCTGCCGGGCTGTCGGTCGCATCCGCCGTCGCGGTGTCTGCCGGGGCCGGGTCTTCTGCCGGTTGTGCCACCGGGGCCTGCGGACGGGTGCGGGGCCGCAAGGAGCGGGTCGGCGCCAGTTCGGGCGCGGTGGTGGGCTTGGCGTCGGGCGCGATCTGGGCGGCGCTGTCCTCGGGCGAGGCGGCGGGCTTTTCCGGTTCGGGCGGCGTGTCGGTCGGCGGCGCGGTGTCGCTGACCTTGGGGGTTGCCTGATCGGCCACTTCGGGCGTGTCGTTCTGGTCGTCAACCGGCACGTCGGTGATCTTGTCGGCGGGCTTCGGCGCAGGCGCTTCGGTGCTGTCGGGCACCTGAATGGGCTGCTCGGTCTCGGCCGTCGGGGCCTTAGGCGTGGGCGTTTCGATCGGCTGCGGATCGGGCGAAACCGGCACCGTCTCATCCGGCACCGGAGCGGGTTTCGGCGCGGGCTTGGGCTTGGGCGGCGGCTTCTTGGCCGGCTTTGCAGGCTCTTTGGGCAGTTCGGGCTTGACCGGCTTTGGCGGCTCTACTGCGGGCTTGTTGTCCTTGGTGGGGTTAGGGGTCGAGGCCAGGATGGCCTGAAACTCTTCGCCCGACACCAGCGACACCTCTGCCACGACCGCCTCGGGCGGTTTGGCCGGCGCAAACAGCCAATCACCCAGCGCGACCCACAGGATCAAGCCGCCGTGCAGTATGGCCGATGCTTTTGTGCCCCTGTCCCAATCCATGGCCGGGCCTCAGTTGCCCCCCATCGCGGGGCCGCCCGGATCGGTCACCAGACCGATTTCGTTGAACCCACCCGCATTCAGCGCGCCCATGATCTGGGCCACGCGCTCATAGGCCAGCGCGCCATCGGCCCGCAGGAAGATTTTCTTCGAGGTGCGTTGCTTGGCGATTTCCGTCAGCTTGGGGATCAGCTCCCCGTCGCCCACTTCGGTATTCTGGATCAGCAGCAGCCCGTCCGAGGTTATGGTGACCGTCAGCGGCTCTTCATCCTCATTCGGCATGGCACTGGCCGCCGTTTCCGGCAGCTTGATCGGCACGCCCACCGTCAGCATCGGTGCGGCCACCATGAAGATGATCAGCAGCACCAGCATCACGTCCACGAAAGGCGTGACGTTGATCTCGCTCATCGCGGCAGATGCCCCGCGACGCCGCCCCCGGCGCCCGCCTCCGCCGCCCTTTTTCATCACCCCCGCGCCCATGGGTCAGGCGTCCAACTGGCGCGACAGGATGGTGGAAAACTCATCCGCGAAGGATTCATAGCCGCCCAGGATATGTTCGCTGTCGGCGTTCAGTTTATTGTAAAACACCACCGCCGGAATAGCCGCGATCAGGCCGATGCCGGTGGCCAGCAGCGCCTCGGCGATGCCGGGGGCCACGGTGGCAAGGTTGGTGTTCTGGCTGATGGCAATCTCTTCAAACGAATGTTTGACACCCCAGATCGTGCCGAACAGGCCGATGAACGGCGCAGTAGAGCCGACGGTGGCCAGAAACGACAGGCCCTTGTTCAGCAATTCGCTTTCGCGGGCAATCGCCACATCCATCGCCCGGTCAATCCGCGCTTGCGCGCCCGCGATCAGCCCGCCATCCTGCCGGTGGCTGCGCCGCCATTCCAGCATGCCGGCGGCGAAAATCTTTTCAGAAGAGCCCTGCGGGTCGCTGCCCACCTTTTCAAACAGCTCGTCCAGCGGCTCTCCCGACCAGAAGGCATGGTCAAACACCGCCGCCTCGGTCCGGGCCTGCCGGAACATCAGATGCTTTCTGACGATGATGGCCCATGACCAGAAGGACATGGCCAGCAACCCCATCATCACCAGCTTGACGGTGAAGGTCGCACGAAAGAAGAGGGCGAGAATGGAGAAATCAATCTCCTTCGCCGCAACAAGGGCTTGTGGGTCCATTACGCCTGCTCTTTTGCTCTCGGGGGCTCTGATGGCCGCCTATTGCGATGATTCTACCCCGATTTGAAGGGGAATGCCAACACATTGCCGTCAAATGGCAGGATCGTGCCGCAAAGCGGCATCCCGCCTGCCGCAATTTCGATGAGCTAGGAACGAACCGGCTGCAACAGACCCCGCACATCGGTGGGAATCCGCGCCGCGCGGCCAGCGTCATGCAGGCAAACCAGCGTGACATGCGACGTGAAAAGCCGCTCCTCGCCGCGCCAGACCTCTTGGCGCAGGTCTATCCGGCTGGCGCCAAGCTCCAGCAATTCGGTCGTCACCTCCAGATCGTCGCCAAACCTGCCGGGGCGCAGGTAATCCGCCTCGACCCGGCGCACGGCAAAGACGATGCCCTGTTCGGCGCGCAGCCGCATCTGGTCAATGCCCAGCCCGCGCACCCATTCGCTGCGGCCACGTTCAATGAATTTCAGATAGTTGGCGTAATAGACGATGCCGGCAAGGTCGGTATCTTCGTAATAGACGCGGACGGGGTGGCGATGGGCGGTCTGGGGGGGCATCTGGGTCTCCTTGCGCTGGGCATGGTGGCGGAACGTCGCGTAAAGGTCCAGCCGGGGTTGAAGTTGCCAACAGCGAAGCCATGTTTTCAGCCTTGAGCCCGGAGGTTGCCATGCGTCTGCTACCCGCCCTTGCCCTATGCCTGATTGCCACTACCGCCCCCGCCGAAGAGGTGGGCCGTGTCGGGGTGGACTGGGTCGGCAATGACATCGTGATTGATGCCTTTCCCGACCCCGAGGTGCAGGGGGTTACCTGCCACGTCGCCTATTTCGACCGCTCGGTCTATGACCGGCTGACCCAAGGCAACTGGTTTGAAGACCCGTCCTATTCGGCGGTGGATTGCACGCAGACCGGACCTGTCGTGCTGGGCGCCGGCGTGTCGGACGATGCGGGTGGCGAGGATGTGTTCTCGGAACGTCAGTCGCTGATCCTGAAGCGGCTGAAGGTCACCCGCATCTGGGACCAGAAGACCAACACGCTGGTCTATCTGGCCCATGCGTCAGAGGTGACGCAAGGGTCGGGCAAGATGTCCTTGTCAGTGATCCCCCTGCCCGCCCGCTGACAGCCGCGCCGCCAGCCGCAGAGCGTGGCTTGCATCGCGTGCCACCACTGGCATCGTCGCCATATAGGCCCCACGGATGACAGACGCGACCTCTGGCCGCAGGATCACAGTCTGCTCCGCCCGAGCCAGGGGTGAGGTTTCGGCAAAAGCCCCCTCGCCCCAGGTCAGGATGATCTGCGCCGCCTCATTCAGCGCGACAACCTCGGCAGGCAGATCCGCCAGCGGGCCATTCATCCGCAGAAACACGAACGCCGCCTTGATCGCGCCATCGGCATCAAAGCGAAAGGCGCGGTACTGGTTCGCCCCCGCTGCCGCCAGCCGGTCGCACAAGGGGCCAAGGCCTGGCACCAACTGGTCCAGCTTCGGCACCTGCGGCAGTTCCGCCCAATCCTGAAAGAAGAACATCATCAGGTTGGCGCCCAGCTCTGGATCGGTCTCGGCCATCTTGTGGCCGGCCAGAACCACCATCGCTTCGACCGCGCCCTTGACGATGGCCAGCGTCGCATCGTCAACGCCAAAGACCACCGGCACGATGGGCCGCCCCCAACGGGCACAAAGATACTGGCCGTCCCTGCGGGTGAACAGCGCCTGAATGTCGTCTGGGGTCATGTCGGGCCTCCGTCTTTGGCGCAGCGATAGCGAAGGTCGCGCCAAGGCTCAACCGCAAGACCGGGGGCCAGCCCCCGCTTCTTTGGGTCAGCCTTCGAACAGGTCGCTTTGCCCGGGCGCTTTGGGCGGGTCGATTCCCAGATGCCGCCAGGCCCGCATCGCCAGCATACGGCCGCGCGGGGTGCGCTGGATCAGGCCCTGTTGCAGCAAGAACGGCTCGATCACCTCTTCAATCGCATCACGGCTTTCCGACAGGGCCGCCGACAGGGTTTCCACCCCGACCGGGCCGCCACCGTAATTCTCGGCCAAGAGCAGCATGTATCGCCGGTCTGCGCCATCCAGCCCCAGATGGTCCACCCCCAGCCGGGTCAGAGCATGATCGACGATTGCCCGGGTCAGGCGACCGTCGCCCTCGACGGTCACGAAATCGACCACCCGGCGCAACAGGCGTCCGGCGATGCGCGGGGTGCCACGGGCGCGGCGTGCAATCTCTCGCGTGCCCTCCGGGTCGGCACTCACCCCCAGCAGGCGCGCGCCGCGGGTGACGATCAGGTCCAGCTCCTCCTCGGTATAAAACTGCAACCGGGTCGGAATGCCAAAGCGATCACGCAGCGGCGTGGTCAGCAGACCCA
>CALRKX020000014.1:0-14034 GCA_943368305.1 Erythrobacter sanguineus | reverse complement strand
CCGTCGGCATCGCGCACATCGCCGATCACCCAGACGGCGAAGCGGTTCGGCCGCAGGCGGGCGACCGCTCGGGCGATGATCTCGCCCTGGGCCTTCAGGAAGTCGGCCAGGGGCATGGTGGAAAGGTCCGAGGGGTCATCGGAATAGCGTTCGAGGTTCCAGTAGGGCGGGCAGCTGAACACCAGATCGGCTTCGATGCCAGCAGCCAGATGGGCCAGATCGCGGCTATCCCCGGCGATCCAGCGCGGAGCTGGGTCGCCTGCCAGATCGGCCTGCGCCTGGTTCGCGGCCACCTGTTCGGCGCGGAGTTCGATCCCGACGTAGGGGCGGCCAAGGCGGGCGGCGACAATGCCGCGGACGGACCCGCCCGCGAAGGGGTCCAGGACGGTGCCACCCGGCGGGCAGAACCAGCGATAGGCGATCTCGCAGAGGACGGGATCGAAGATTGATGTACCCGAAGCCGTGGGGGCATCGGAGGCGGCGTAGTGATCGGCCAGGAATTCCTCGGTGGTCAGTTCCCGGCCTAGCTCGGCCTCCTTGGCGCGCTTCTTGGCGTAGAAGGACGGATCGCCCGAAGTGTGCGACGGCATCAGCACGCCGCCATTCTGCGTCGCGGGCTGCTGCGGGGTGGGCCCAGCGCCGACGACATGTTCACCGCGCATCAGGTCTTGGCCGAAAGTGCGGGCGGGGCCTTTAGCCATGGGCGGCCTCCTTCCGGGCGCGCTTGCCTTCCTTGTGGCGGTAGTGGTCGATGTCCTTGTGGATCGGGGCGGGGTCGGCGGTGCCCATGCCGGGGACGGCGGGGAAGGACTTCTCGCCTGACCAGCCGCGATCAAGGGGGCGGGGCGCACCGCCGGGGGCAGCGCCGCGGCCGAGTTCGGAGCGGATACCCAAGTCCAGCCAGGCGCGCTTGCGATCCTGCCACCACCCCTTGCGGGCCTCGAAGACCGAGAAGGGCGGGATGCCGAAACGTTCTGCGAGGTTCGCCGACGGGGCAGTGGCAGCCGCGCCGCCGCCGGTGTCTTCGCCCTGGGCCTCGCTGTCGCTGCCGCCCATCCCGAAGCCTTCAAACCCGGCCATGATCTCGTCCAGTTCGGTCTCGTCGAAGCCGATCAGGTCCAGATCGAAGTCCGCCTCGCGCAGCGCCGCCAGTTCCGACCGCAGCAGGTCGTCGTCCCACCCGGCGTTTTCGGCGATGCGGTTGTCGGCGATCACCAGCGCCCGGCGCTGGGCTTCAGTCAGATGGTCCAGCACGATCACCGGCACTTGCGGAAGACCCAGCGCCTTGGCAGCCATCAGGCGTCCGTGGCCCGCGATGATCACTTCGTCCCCGCCGATCAGGATCGGGTTGGTGAAGCCGAACTCAGCGATCGAGGCCGCAATCTGGGCGATCTGGTCGTCGCTGTGGGTCCGGGCGTTGCGGATGTAGGGAACCAGCCGGTCAACAGGCAGCATCTCGATCTGAAGCACGGGGCGGGGCCTTTCGATGAGGGCGGCGGCAAGGTGCGGCCTCAGGTGCGCACCCGCGCACCCAAAGTGCGCACCCAAGGCGCGGACCCAGATTTTTGTTCTGTCACTAGCGGTTAGACGCGCCTAGGCTCCCCGCATACGTCTCCCTTCCGGGAGAACCTAACGCGGGGGGCCTGCCGGGAGCGGCGGCGGGAGCAGGGGTGACGGGGTCGGGGCCGAAGCTTCGTGCTTCCGACACCCTTCGCCATCTTGCCTTCTTTATGCGTCAAAACCCGGGAAAGTGTCGCGCCCGAAGTTCGACGGATCGGGCCGGTTGTCCTCGGTGTCCGCGCCGCTTTCGCGCGGGGTTGTGCGGGTGGTTGCGGTGAGGGGTTTTGCGCCCTTGCCTTTGCCCTTTGATTTGTCGAGCTTTTCCAGCTTCTTCGAGATGGTCTGCAAAGCGGCCACCCAACGGCGCCAGGCGGTAGACCGCACCACCCCGGCGCGAATGCAGACCTGCCGCCAGCGGGCACCCTCGGCCCGAAGCCAGACGATCCGCGCATCCTCGGGGTTCAGCATGAGGAGCCAGTCGAAGCATTCCTCCATCCGGCTGATGGCAGCCGCGCTGGGGATCACCCGCATCGGGCGTTCCGGGGTGTAGCCGTAGGCGTGCTTGGCGTCATGCACCACCGGCGGCCATGAACTGCCATAGCCGCGGGGGCGGTCCTTTTCTGGCAAGTTCCGCAGGGTGTAGGCTGCTTCCTCGAGGCGATCCTCGATCTCACGGGGCGTCAGGCGCAATGGGGGGCTCCTTCGGGGCTAGTAGATTTGGCGGGCGCGCAGGGTGGCCTCAGTGACAAGGCCCGCCCGCAGCAGGGCGTCACGGGTGGTGTTGGTGAAGGCGCTGGGCGGCACGTAGCTGCCGGAGTTGATCCAGGCGGCAAGGCGCAGCAGGTGTTCAGGAATGCCGCCCGGGGTGCTGGACGCCATGGCTGGGCCGCTGGGCGCAACGGCAGGGCCAGCACCAGCTTCCCCAGCAACTTTCGGCCGTGCCGCCTGCGCGATCCGACGGGCATGACGCGCCGCGATCGCCTGGCTGAAGTAATCCCACGTCCGGATCGGACTGCCTCGGGGCTTGGCCGTCCGTTCGGTGATCACCGGCAGCACGTCGAGGTCGAGGTCGTAGCCTGCTTTCAGCCATGCGCCGATCGTGGCCGTCGTGGCGGTAATCGCCGCCCGCGCTGCCGCTGCCATGCCCTCGCCGCAGGCGGCAAGGCAGGCGGCCTCTGCCGCGTCCAGATCGAGGTCGTGATGCTCGATCGAAGCCTCGGCCCGGCCCTCGCGCGTCGCGCCCGCATCACGCGCGGTAGTAATTACTGGTTCTTTACTTACAAGGTTAGTGTCCAGATTCTGGACATGGCTTTTCGCGAAATCTGGACATGGCTTTTGCCCCTTTCCATGTCTGGATTCTGGACATGGGTCGGGCCGGTTTTCGGCCGCTAGCGGCAGTTGCTGTTGCGCGGAAAACTCGGGCTCGAAGGCGAGGAAGTACCGGGTCGATTGCCGCCGGTGGGCGCCTTCGGAGTGGCGCCGTTCGCGGCGGATCAGCCCGGCCTGTTCCAGCTTGTCGAGATGCACGTTCAGGCTGGCGCGGGAGATTTCGGCATCGGCCGCCAACTGGTCCTGCGACGGAAAACACCCGTAATCCGGGTTGTGCCGGTCGCAGAGATGCCAGAGGACGAGCTTGGTCGCAGGCGCCAGCCCGCGCTGCTGGATCGCCCAGTTGGTGGCACGATGGCTCATAGTGCGGCCGTCACCGTGAGGCGCTTGACGATCGCCTCCATCAGCGCGATCCGCAGATGCGCGTCGTCCTGGCGCATCTTTCCGGCCCGAACCCGGGCCCAGTAGAACTGCCGCCGCAGGTCAAGTTCGCGCTGGGCCTCGGCGATCAGGGTAGGGACCGGAAACCGGCCTTCAGGGGTGAGTTTGGTCATCGGCGCCCCCTTCTCAGCGCCGCCCGGCCACGGCCTTGTGCTGGCCGGTCTTGCGGGATTCCTGCTCCTTCAGCCAGCCGCGGACAGCCTCCTTGCGGTAGAGCACTTTGCGGCCAACACGGACGCAGGGCGGCCCGACCCGCCGGGTTTCCCAGCGCTGTAACGTGTCGACGGAAAGGGCCAGTTGCCGGGCCAATTCCGCCCGGTCGAGCCAGCCATCAAGCAGCGCCGGGTCGGCGCCCGCATCCTTCAAGGGATTGGTATCCATGGGTTTCTCCTCGCGCCGCCGCCCCGGGGATCGGGGCCGGTCATCGGCCAGGAGAGGCAAGCACGGGGCAGGGACCGGCGAAGAGGCGGAAACCGGCGGAAAGGAAAAGGGAATTACGCCGGTCACGCTTTGAGACTAGCAACCTTTTAGGTTGTGAGCCTCCACTCGTGCATGTTACCCAAGGCGAGACCCGAAAGGATATTGCGATGCTTGATCGAGAAGCTCTTTCACCGAAGCTTTATGAGAACTATCTTCACTATCTCAATCAGATCGAAGAGGTTGAATTTCAAGGGGATCGGGCGTATCTGAACTGTGAAGACGTTTTGGACGCCCACTATCTTATTTGTGACCATTTCCTGAAATTAGGGGAGGGTATAGCAGGTTTTGGCCCTAAGGACTTCGGATTGTTATCATCCGCTGTGAGTCGTCAGCTTTCTTCAGCCTTTGGATCCTTCATTTACGAAGACTTTTGGGATATCGCATCGTCGCTCATTTTTGGCTTAATTAATGATCATCCCTTCCATGATGGCAACAAGCGGACGGCCTTCCTAAGTTCCGTTTTCTTTATGCTGGAGCATGGATATGTCCCAAGTGTTGATATCACAGAGGTTGAAGACTTCACTGTTGAAATTGCAGATTTCAAGGCTGTTCATGGGCGTCACATGGAGGTCAGCGAGATTTCACCCCGCTTTAAGCGGATGTTCCGCAAACAGGATAACAGAATGTCCTATATTGTTACTTTCAGAGAACTGAACAATCTCTTGCGGCAGCATGGTTGCTCAATTGCAAACCCAGATGGAAACTTCATCAACGTGTACAAAGGAGAAACTCGAGTTTCCCAAATTGGCTTTCCTGATTGGGGAAGCGAAGTTTCACGAGCGGCGATTTCAACAGTTCGAAAGTCTACTGGGCTAGTTCCTGAAAATGGTGTCGACGCTCAAGTTTTCTTCAAAGGCGCTGATCCATTAAGCAAGTTGATTGGAGACTATGAAGAACCGCTCCGGCGGCTGGCCTATCGCTAGCCGCCTTGACCGGCGGAATTCCCCAGACCTTTCCGCCGGTTTCCGCCTCTGCGCCGGTTTCCCCCGAATGAGACATTGCTCCGCGCCGCGGGTCGTCGCTGACTGCGGGTGAAAGGAGCGTCGCATGAAGGCAAAACTCTCTGAACGCGTTGTAAATGCTGCCGAAATCGGCAGCCGGAAGTACGTCCTCTTCGATGAGGATACCCCCGGCTTCGGGCTTTGCGTCTACACCACCGGGCGCAAGGGCTTCGTCCTGATCTACCGCATCGCGGGCCAGCAGAAGCGCTTCACGATCGGGGTCTGGCCGACATGGTCGGTCACGGCCGCCCGGGATGAGGCCAAGCGCCTGATCCGCGAGATTGATCGCGGGGATGATCCCCTCGACACCCGCAAGGCCGCCCGCGGCGCGCCCACGGTCAAGGAACTGGCAGAGCGCTTCATCGAAGAACACCTGCCGAAGCTGGCCCCGACCAACGCATCGGACCAAAAGAGCATGCTGGAAAAGCTGGTTCTGCCGGAGTGGAAGAACCGCAAGGTCGCCGACATCACGCCCACCGACGTCGATCGCCTGCTGACCAAGATTGCCGCCGGGCGGCGCGGCCGTCGAAGAAGAAACCCACGCAAAAGCGGCGCAAGAAACTGGCCCCGCCCAAGCCCACGCCGGTCCGCGCAAACCGGGCGGGCGAGATGCTGCGCAAGATGTTCAACCTCGCCATGCTGTGGAAGATGCGCCCCGACAATCCGACCTTCGGCTTTCGTAGGCGGCCCGAGGTCGCCCGCGACCGGTTCCTGTCCTTTGAGGAGATCGAACGGCTGGCTAACGCCCTGGCGGTGGATGAGGATCAGCGCGCAGCCAGCATCATCCGCCTCTGCATGCTGACCGGCGCGCGTCTGGGCGAGGTGCGCACGGCGACCTTCGACCAGTTCAACCTCGACCTTGCGATCTGGACCAAACAGGCCGCCTACACCAAACAGCGCCGCATCCACCGGGTGCCGATTTCGCATGAGGCTGTGGCCTTGATTCGCTTGCGCCGCGAAATCGCGCCAAAGGGCTGCCCCTTCCTCTTCCCGGGGGATGTGCCCGACCAGCCGGTCGGCGATCCCAAGCGCTTCTGGCCCAAGATGCAGAAGGTGGCCCAGATCCCCGATGTCCGCATTCACGACCTGCGCCACACCTTCGCGTCCCTGCTGGTCTCTGGCGGCGCGTCGCTGGAAATGATCGGGCGCCTCCTCGGTCACACCCAGATCGGCACTACCCAGCGCTACGCCCACCTAATCGATGCGCCTTTGCGGGCGGGGGTGAATGCGGTGGGCGAGATGCTGAAGCCGCGGTTGCGGGTGGTGGGGGAGGGTGAAGCCACCGGTTCCAGGTCGAATGTCGCTTGATTGCTGGTCGTGGCCTGCGCACCTTCGAGAAAGGAGGGGGCCATGGCCAGCATCACGATTCGCAATCTGGATGATGATCTAAAACGCCGCCTGCGCGTCCGGGCGGCGGAGAATGGTCGTTCGTTGGAAGAAGAAGCGCGGGAAATACTCCGCGAAGCGCTGGGCCCGCCCAGCGCGTCAGGAAACTTCGGGCAGTTGATCCACGCACGGTTTGCGGCAATCGGTGGCGTCAGTTGTGCACCAGTTCATCGAAGTTCGGGGCGTCCCCTGCCTGACCTGCAGTGACGAAAGACAAAGGTTTGGTGGGCCGCCGCGGTTGCCCAGGCATTTAGAGGCATCCGGCTGCAAGTTGCCTCTCGAAAGCCGCAAGGCATGCGGTAAGGTAGGGGCTCAGTAGCCGTAAGGCCCTGCATTCCTTGCGAATGCCCGGGATTCGCGGTCATTTGCAGGGACGCCGTATGAAACTGATAAGAAACAGTGGGCAAGAGCGCGTGATTGACGCTCTGCGGGAATGGATATCGCCCGGCTCAACTGTCGATATGATGACGTCGGGCTTCTCGATCCATGCATTCGGCGAGTCACGCGACGTGCTGTCGAAAGTCGAGAAGTGCCGTGTTATTCTAGGTGCTTCATCCGCCGATCCGCTTGCGCTGTCCGGAGGCGAAAGTGATCGGGTTTTCCGTAGCAGACTTCAGGGGCGTTGGCTTTCGAAGCAGGCGGCGGACTGGATGGCACGGAGTGTCGAGGTGCGCTTTACACCGTCGGAGCCGCCACAAAGCTTGGTGCTCGCCTCAAGTGGCGCGAAGCGTCGCTCACTTTCTGGAACCTGCGCTTTTACGACGTCAGGCTTGGGGATAACGCCCTCCGGGCAGCTGGCCCTCGTGCAACTTTCAGACACCGAAGATGAGGTGCAAGCGTTTTCGGACTGGTTTGCGGCGAATTGGAACGCCCTGCGATCCGATGACAAAATTAGCGGGAGCCTCTTGGAGGCGCTTGCATCTATGGCGGCGCATCGACCGCCTTCGCAGCTCTATTTTCAGACACTGTACCAACTCTTTAAGGACCTTGGTGATGAGCTAGACGAAGAAAAGATCGTCAAATCTGCCACCGGGATTAGAAAATCGGTGGTTTGGAACAAGCTGTTCAAGTTCCAGCGCGACGGAGTTGTCGGCGCGATCGACAAACTGGAAAGGATTGGCGGCTGCATCATCGCGGATAGCGTTGGCCTCGGCAAAACGTTCGAAGCCCTGGCAGTCATCAAGTACTACGAGTTGCGGAACGATCGCGTACTCGTGCTTTGCCCAAAGCGGCTTCGGGATAACTGGACGCTTTACAAGGCCAATGATCGTCGAAACATACTGGCGACTGACCGCTTCAACTATGACGTTTTGAATCACACTGACCTTTCGCGCGACGGAGGCCTTTCGGGAGACATAGACCTTTCGCACGTGAATTGGGGGAACTACGACCTCGTTGTGATCGACGAGTCGCACAACTTCCGAAACAAGACGACGCACCGAGATCGCGACACACGGTACGACCACCTGATGGACAAGATCATCCGTGCCGGGGTGAAGACCAAGGTGCTGATGCTGTCGGCCACCCCAGTCAACAATCGCTTGGCCGATCTTAAGAACCAGATCGCCTTCATGACGGAAGGTGACGATTTTGCGCTGGCGAAGTATGGGATTTCAAGCATTGAGGCCACGATCCGCAAGGCGCAGGGCCAGTTCAACCGTTGGCTCGAACTGCCAGACCAGCAACGCCGCCCAGCGCGCCTGATGGACATGCTTGGGTTCGACTATTTCAAACTTCTGGATTTGTTGACGATTGCGCGGTCGCGCAAGCACGTCGAACGTTACTATGGCACGGCTGAGACGGGCCACTTTCCCGACCGGCTGAAGCCCGCGAACATCAAGGCTGATGTCGATTTGCTCGGTGAGTTCCGCCCGATCAGGGAGATCAACAACGAGATACGGCGCCTGAAACTCGGTGCCTATGCGCCACTCCGATATGTGCTTCCGCACAAGCAGCGAGCCTATGACGAAAAATACAGCACCAGGGTGCGCGGCGGGGAGAGCATCTTCCGCCAGGTTGACCGTGAGGAGAGCCTCATCCACCTGCTTCGGGTCAACATCCTGAAACGAATGGAAAGTTCGGTTGCATCCTTTGCTTTGACTATCAAGCGACAGCTCGAGGATGTCGATGCAATTCTTGGCAAGATCGACGCTCATGTCGACGGCATTGAGGAGCTAGGGATCGACGATGTCGACATCGATGATCCGGCCTTCGAGCCGCTAATGGTTGGTCGCAAGGTCCGCGTGCTTCTTCAGGACGTCGATCGGGTGAAGTGGCGGCAAGACCTTGTCGAAGACCGCAATCGGCTTGCGACGCTTCTATCCGCTGCACGGGCCGTCAGTGCCGACAGGGATGCAAAACTGGAACGGCTGAAGGAAGTGATCGCGGAGAAGGTCGCCAGCCCGATTAACCCTGAGAACAAGAAGGTGCTCCTCTTCACGGCCTTCGCCGATACCGCCGAATACCTCTATCGGGAGCTGGCGCGCTGGGCTCAGGAAACGCTGGGCATTCACGCTGCGCTCGTCACCGGCGGAGGCACAAACAAATCCACGCGCGGCGGCTTGCGTGGGGACATGAGCACGATCCTGAGCGCCTTCTCCCCCCGTTCCAAAGAACGGCCGGAGGAATTGCGTGAGGAAGGCGAGATCGACCTCCTCATCGCCACCGATTGCATTTCTGAGGGCCAGAACCTTCAGGACTGCGACTTCCTCATCAACTACGACATCCACTGGAACCCGGTGCGGATCATCCAGCGCTTCGGCCGGGTGGACCGGATTGGTTCGCCAAATACACGCATCCAGTTGGTCAACTTCTGGCCCAACATGGAGCTGGACGAATACCTTGACCTCGAAAGCCGGGTCAGTGGCCGGATGGTTCTGCTCGATGTTTCTGCAACCGGCGAAGAGAACGTCATCGAGTTCCAGGCGAACAACCAGATGAATGACCTCGAATATCGCCGGGCACAGTTGCAAAAGCTGCAGGACACGGTGATCGATCTTGAGGACCTGTCCAACGGTGTGTCTATCGCCGACCTGACCCTGAACGACTTCAGGATTGATCTCTCGGGCTATCTGCATGAAAACAGGAAGGCACTGGACCAGCTTCCGTTCGCGACCTACGCGGTCACTTCAGCGCCCCCGGATAGCGGCGAGAACAGCATCTCCCCCGGCGCGATCTTCTGCCTTCGCGCGGTAGGCGAGGCGGCGGAGAAGGCGGCGGAGCCTGGCTATCCGTTGGCGCCGCACTTCATCGTCCATGTTGGTGACGATGGCGAATTGCTGCTGCCTTACACCCAGGCCAAGCAGGTTTTGGATCGGCTCAAGAAGCTCTGCATCGGCAAGGACCTGCCTGACGCTGAGGCCTGCCAACGCTTTGACAAGGCCACCAAGGGCGGCAGGGACATGGAGCCCTATCAGAAGCTCCTCGCCCGCGCGATTTCATCGATCGTCGGCAAGAGCGAAGAGCGGGCGGTAGCCAGTCTCTTCACTCCGGGCGGCACCCATGCTCGGAAGGGGGAGTTCGCCGGAGCGAACGACTTCGAGGTGGTGGCCTTCATCATCGTCTTGCCCAACACCGAGGACGCTGCATGACGGCGGGCGCCGATTTCGAAACCCTTGTCCAGGCGCTGGGCCTGCCGTCTGAAGCCCGGGTGGAAATGCGGGTGCCGAAGAAGCTGCTGATCGAACAGGGCGCGCCGACGGCAGCCGACAAGCGGGTGATCGGCGACGGGATCGAGGAGCTGCAGTGGTTTGCGGCCTGCAAGCCGACGACGATCGGCGTGCCCGACTATCGAGACGAGGTCCGCGAATACCTCGAAATCGCGGTGGTCGGTTGCGACCTGCGGCCCGGAGCCAAAGCCCCGCGCCTGACCGAACTGATCCACCGCGCCATCCCCTATCCGGTGATCCTGATCTCCCGTGATCCGGCAGGCCTTGCCCTGTCCCTTGCTCACAAGCGCCGGGCAGAACGAGAGGCGGCCAGGATCGTGATCGAGGATGTTGAATCCACCGGCCCCCTGACAAAAGCTGTCGTGGATCAAGCCTTTATCCACGACCTTTCGCTTGCGAACCTGCCGCGCCGTAGCCTATTCACGGTCTATCAGGGCTGGATAACCCGGGTTCAAGCGTTACACGCCGCGCGATTGTCGGGGGCCTATACCGCAACCGACGATCAGGCCGTGTTAGACCGGCGGCGGGCGGCGCTGGACACCATTTCCCGGCTGACGCGCGAAGGGGCAACCCTGCGGGCGAAGGCTGCCAAAGAGAAGCAGATGAACCGGCGTGTCGATCTGAACTTGCAGATCCAGCGTCTGGAAGCCGCCGTGGCTGCGGCACGTAAAGACCTTTGAAGGTGAGACAGACATGAGCGAGTTCGAAAAGCTGACCGAAGGCCACCCCGATACCCAAAGCGCCGACATCGTCGCGGGCAATATCGAGGCGCTGCGGGCGCTGTTCCCCGAAGCCTTTACCGAGGGGAAGATCGATTTCGAGGTCCTGAAGCAGTGCCTTGGCGGCGCGGTGGATGAACGGGAAGAGAAGTATGGCCTGAACTGGCACGGCAAGCGCCGGGCCCGGCAGATCGCGCTGACGCCTTCGACCGGAACGCTGCTGCCTTGCCCCGAGGAAAGCGTCGAATGGGACACGACGCAGAACTTGATGATCGAGGGGGACAACCTTGAGGTCCTGAAGCTCTTGCAGAAGAGCTATGCGGGTAAGGTGAAGCTCATTTATATCGATCCGCCGTACAACACCGGAAAGGATTTCGTTTATCCCGATGATTTCTCATCCAGCATTACAAATTACCTACAGCTGACCGGTCAAGCTGAAGGTGGCAAGAAGATTACTTCCAATACGGAGGCATCAGGTCGGTATCACACTGACTGGCTAAACATGATGTACCCTCGCCTGAAACTCGCGAGGTCCTTGATGGCCGAAGATGGAATCATCGCGATTAGTATTGATGACGCAGAAATAGCAAATCTCAAAGCACTATGCTCAGACATTTTTGGCGAGGAGAATTTTCTAGCAGAGATTGTCTGGAAATCGCGTGTAAGCGAAGATACGCGCGCAAAGAATGGCGTATCAACTGACCACGAGTATATCCTTTGCTATTCCCGGTCAGAAGGTGCGACCTTTCGCGGGGCAGAGAAGGATATCAATAAGTTCTCAAACCCTGATGAAGACCCGCGCGGTCCGTGGCGAAGTGCGGACTTGACTGGATTGGCAGGAAAAGAGGCTCGACCCAATCTGCATTACGATCTGATCGATCCCGCAACAGGAATAAACTATGGCTGCCCTGCAAAAGGTTGGAGGTACGAGCCTGCAACGATGCAGCAGAAGATTTCGGAAGGCCGCATTTTGTTTCCATCATCTGTTGATGGACGCCCGAGGCACAAGCTATTTCTTAATGAGATGCGTAGCCAATTCAAGAACTTGTCTTCAGTAATAACGGACTTCAGCACGGCTGATGGTACGCGGGAAGTCAACCAATTGATGGGTGGTTCATTTCCTTTCTTGTACCCAAAGCCCACTGCTTTGGTTCGTCTCTTTGCTGAACAGATCACTTCTGGCTCTGACATAATCCTCGACTTCTTTGTTGGTTCTGGCACCACTGCCCATGCCGTTATAGCACAGAACGCGGCTGACGGAGGGGAACGGCGCTTCATCGTCGTCCAGATCCCGCAGCAGCTTGATCGTACCGACCGAGATCAAGGCGCCGCCGCACGGTATCTTGACGATCTTGGGAAGCCTCTCGCCATTACCGAATTAACGAAGGAACGAATTCGTAGGGCCGGTCGTAAGATTGCTGGTGATAGCCCCATGGTCAAGGTTGATGCGGGATTTCGAGTTCTCAAACTGGCGCAATCAAACATTCGTCCATGGAACCCAGAGCTTTCCGACCTAGAAGGCACACTCCTTGCCAATGCCGAACACCTTGTCCCCGGCCGTACAGAGGCCGATATCCTGACCGAGCTTCTGCTGAAGTTGGGCCTCGACCTCTGCGTGCCGATCGAGACGAAGGACATCGCAGGCAAGTCCGTGCATTCCGTTGGCGCAGGCGCGCTGATCGTCTGCCTGTCTGATGGCATCACCCGCGAGACGGTTGAAGGTCTGGCAAAAGGCATCATCGCATGGTGGCAGGCCCTCGCCCCCGCTGGCGACACGCGCGTTGTCTTCAAGGATTCCGCCTTCGCCGATGACGTCGCCAAGACCAACATGGCCGCGATCCTGAACCAGGCTGGCATCAAAGACATGCGGAGCCTGTGATGGTCAGTGATCATATTGTCACCTTCGCCTACGGTTCCAACATGCCGACTTCCCGCATTCGCGAGCGCTGTCCTTCTGCGACGGCGTTGGGAGTTGCTGAATTGCGTGGGTACGAAGTTCGCTGGCACAAGGCGAGCAAAGATGGCTCGGGCAAGGCTGACATCGTCCAAAGTGACAAGCCCGGCAGTTCTGTCTTTGGTGTTCTTTACAGGATTGCTCTCGGTGAGAAACCTGCCCTCGATCGTGCTGAAGGCCTGGGCCATGGCTACAAGGAAGTGCAGTTGACCGTGCTTTTGCATGGTCAAGACGTGTCCGTAACAGCTTACAAGGCAACGGATATCGATCCGCAGCTGACGCCGTACTCTTGGTACAAGGCACTGGCTGTTGCAGGTGCAAAACAGCACAAACTTCCCGTTGCCTACATCGAACAACTGGAAGCAGCACCAGCAATCGAGGACCCGGATACAGAGCGTCACAAGACGAACATGGCGCTCGTGGACGCGACGGCAGGTTCAACCCCGATCACGGCCTCTCCGCGGAGACCTGGCGTCGTATCAAGCCAAGGCATGCGGCTCCATTTCGAACCCGACCTCGACTATCAGCAACAGGCGATCGAGGCCGTCTGCGACCTCTTCCGCGGGCAGGAAATCAATCGCACCGAGTTCACCGTGACCCGCGCCGCCGCCGGTGGCGGTCAAGGTGAGCTGGGGCTGGAAGAGAATGCCCTCGGCATCGGCAACCGGCTGACCCTGCTGGACGACGAGATCGTATCGAACCTGCGCGACATTCAGCTGCGCAACGGCCTGCCGCCCTCGGCCACCGTTTCCTCCGGCGATTTCACGGTGGAAATGGAGACGGGGACGGGCAAGACCTATGTCTATCTGAGGACGATCTTCGAGCTGAACAAGCGGTTCGGCTTCACCAAGTTCATGATTGTCGTACCTTCGGTCGCGATCAAGGAAGGCGTCTACAAGACGCTGGAAATCACCGAGGCGCATTTCAAGAGCCTCTATTCCGGCCAGCCCTTCGACTATTTCCTGTATGATTCCAGCAAGCTTGGTCAGGTGCGCAACTTCGCCACCAGCCCGACGATCCAGATCATGGTGGTGACCGTTGGCGCCATCAACAAGAAGGACGTCAACAACCTGTATAAGGACAGCGAGAAGACTGGGGGCGAGGCACCGATCGATCTGATCCGCGCAACCCGGCCGGTGCTGATCGTGGATGAGCCGCAAAGCGTGGACGGCGGCCTGGAAGGGCAGGGGAAGAAGGCGCTGGATGCGATGCACCCGCTTTGCACCCTGCGCTATTCGGCGACCCATGTGGACAAGCACAACATGGTCTACCGCCTGGACGCGGTGGATGCCTATGAGCGCAAGCTGGTGAAGCAGATCGAGGTTGCCTCGATGGAGGTGGAGGGCGGCCACAACAAGGCGTTCGTCCGCTTCCTATCGGTCAGTAACACGCGCGGATCGATCACCGCGAAGGTGGAACTGGACGTTCAGCGGAACGGCAAGGTCAGCCGGGAAACTGTCACGGTGCAGGATGGCGACCACTTGGAGGAAACGACC
>CALRKX020000013.1:0-14067 GCA_943368305.1 Erythrobacter sanguineus | reverse complement strand
GCGGGCCTTTTCATGTCAGATCAGATGCCGCCAGCGCAGGATCAGCGCGATCAGCGCCGCGAGCAGCAACAGCGACAGCACGACAGAGGCCAGCCGGTTGACCAGCCACGTCCCCCAGCCATCCTTGCGCCCCCCAGCCCCCAGGTACGACAGGCATTTATCATAGGCCTCGGCCACACGGGCCGGGTCTATCTGTAGGGCAAGCCGGGGGTTGCGGGCCAGATCCTCGGCCTCGGCCAGAAAGGTGGCATTGGTGCGCAGGCGTTTGGGCACCGATCGCCCACCGCGCCGCAGCTTGTCGGCCAGCCCCTTGCCTTTCAGGCGCAGGCGGTCCTCCATCAGTTGCGCCACCCGGTCGGCCATTTGCTGGATCGTTGTCGCGCTCATCTTGTCCCCTTGTGGTTCGCGGCAGTCTAGGGCCGCGCGGCCATGCCATCAACCGCTCTGGCAGGAAACAACGGGCTGGGGTAATTGCAAACAATGCTGACGATGATCCGCCACCCCGCCGCCGCCGCCGATGGTTCTGTTCCCTTGGTGATCGCCCATGGCCTTTATGGCTCTGGCCGGAACTGGGGCGTCATCGCGCGCCGTCTGGCCGAAGGGCGCGACGTGATCGCGGTCGATATGCGCAACCACGCGAACAGCCCGTGGTATGCCACCCACAGCTATCCCGACATGGCCGCCGATCTGGCCGAGGTGATTGAAAACCTTGGCGGCAAGGCCGACCTGCTGGGACATTCGATGGGAGGCAAGGCGGCGATGCAGCTTGCGTTGACCCATGGCGCGCTGATCCGGCGGCTGGTGGTGGCCGATGTGGCGCCCGTGGCCTACCGGCACGACCAGACGCAATACATAACTGCGATGCGCAGCCTGGACCTGACCAATCTGACCAGCCGCGGAGAGGCCGACCGCCGCCTGGCAGCCGTGCTGGATGATCCGGCCCTGCGCGCCTTCTTCTTGCAATCGCTGGACCTGAAGGCCGAGGGCGGGCCACGCTGGCGGCTGAATTTCGATGTGCTGGAGGCGGAAATGCCCAAGATCGTCGGCTGGCCCGGCGAACCCGGCCCCTTTGACGGCCCCGCCCTGTTCCTGACCGGGGCCGACAGCCATTACGTCAAGCCCGAATACCGCGACACGATCCGCGCCCTGTTTCCCAAGGCGCGGTTTGCCAAGCTGCCGGGGGCGGGACACTGGCTGCACGCCGACAAGCCCCGCGAGTTCGAGGAAACCGTCCGCGTGTTCCTGAACGCCCCCAGCGCCGGCGATTAGGTTTCGGCCCGCATCATACGGCGGATCAGCCCGTCTTTCACCACATACTGGTGATAAAGCGCCGCCACCACATGCAGCACGACCAGCGCGATTGCGGCCATCTTGAACAGTTGATGCACGTCACCCGCATCCTCGATGCCGCCAAACCATGCGGCCATACCCGACAGGGGCAGCGCGATCATCACACCATAAAGCGCCCAATGCACCACCTCACCGGCCAGGCGCTGCCATGCCGGGCCTTCGGGGGCGGCGGGCACACCATGCGTCAGCCGCAGCGCCAGCCGCCACAACGCCGCAATCAGGATCAGAACGCCCGGAATGATATGCACCCAGATGCCAGAGCCAGCCACAGCCGTGCCGCCCTCTTCATAAGCGTCCCAAGCCTGCGACATGCTGTCGGAAAACAGGAACTGCGCGGCAAACAAAATCACCACGACCCAGTGCAAGGCGATCTGCGTGGATGAGTAACCTTTAGACGTCATGCGAACCTCCATGTGCTGCGCATTTCACGGTCAGCCAAGCATGTTCCGTCGCCGCGCGCTACTCTGACAAGCGACGCGCCACCAGATAACTGACCGGAATCGCCAGAATAAACCCCACGACGGCGGCAATCACGATCGGGCGCAGCGTGTCGTATCCGGAGGTCAGCGCGACAATGATCATCACGCCCATCAGCGTGGTCGAGATCATCGAGAACAGGATCATCATCAGGCGGGTCATCTTGGCCTCCTATACCGGCGCGTTCGGCGTATTCTGGCATTGCCCGCACCATGGCACCTTGATCCGGGTCAAACAGATGAAAAAATATGAATGTAATGGCGCAGATATGCAAAAGGCCGCCCAAAGGCGGCCCATGGCATCCGGCTGATGGCCCTTAGCGAACCTTTAGCGTCGCCAGCCCCAACATCGCCAGGATCAACGAGATGATCCAGAACCGGATCACGATCTGCGGCTCTGCCCAGCCCTTTTTCTCGAAATGGTGGTGAATTGGCGCCATCAGGAACACCCGACGCCCGGTGCGCTTGAAATAGGCGACCTGGATGATGACCGACATCGCCTCTACCACGAACAGGCCGCCGACAATGGCCAGAACGATCTCATGCTTGGTGCAGACCGCAATGGCCCCCAACGCGCCCCCAAGGGCCAGCGACCCGGTATCGCCCATGAACACAGCCGCCGGCGGCGCGTTGTACCACAGGAACCCAAGGCCGCCGCCGATCAGCGCCGAGGTAAAGACCAGCAGTTCCCCGGTGCCCGGCACGAAATGCACGCCCAGATAGGTGGAAAAGGTCGCATGGCCAACGACATAGGCGATGATGCCCAAGGTAGCCGCCGCGATGATGACCGGCATGATCGCCAGCCCGTCCAGCCCGTCGGTCAGGTTGACCGCATTGGCCGCACCCACGATCACGATCATGCCAAACGGCACGAAAAAGACCCCCAGATTGATCAGCGCGTTCTTCAGCAAGGGCAGCGCCAGTTGCCCGGTCAGCTCTGTCGGGTGGAATTGCGCGGCGGCATAGCTGGCCAATGCCGCGATCAGCAGGCCAAGCAGCATCCGCACCCGGCCAGACACGCCCTTTGTGTTCTGCTTGGTCACCTTGGCATAATCATCGGCGAACCCGATCAGCCCGAACGCCACGGTCACCAGCATGACGATCCAGACATAGGGATTATCAAGCCGCGCCCAGACCAGCGTCGAAACCATGAGGGCCGACAAGATCAACAGGCCGCCCATCGTTGGCGTGCCCGCCTTGACGAAATGGCTTTGCGGTCCGTCATCGCGGATCGGCTGGCCCTTGCCCTGCTTTCTGCGCAGCAGGTCGATCAGGGGCCGCCCGAAGATGAAGCCAAAGATCAGCGCCGTGATAAAGGCCATGCCCGCCCGGAACGTGATATAACGGAAGAGGTTGAAAAAATCCCCCCCCTTTGAGAACTCGGCAAGCCAGTAGAGCATTACGCCTCTCCTTTTACGAGGGTCGCCTGTTGCCCCAATTTGCGCAGGGCGTCAACGACCAGGCTGACCTTGATGCCCTTCGACCCTTTCACAAGGATCACATCGCCGGGATCAATCAGGCTGCGGGCCTGACCGGCAAGCTCGGGGGCCTCTTCGGCCCAGTGGCCGCGCTGGCTGCGTGGCAGAGCGGCGTGCAACGCCTTCATGCGCGGGCCAACGCAGTGGATCACGTCGATCTGGTCAAGGCCGGAGTGGCGGGCGATGGCAAGGTGCAGCGCGGCTTCGGTCGGGCCAAGCTCCAGCATGTCGCCCAGAACGGCGATGCGGCGGCCCTTGGCCTTGGCACCCACGCCGTCCTGCGGGGTGGCGGCGATCAGCACATCCAGACTGGCGGCGACAGAGGCTGGGTTGGCGTTGAAGGCATCGTCGATCAGATCGAAGGCGGTTTCCTCAACCACATCCAGTATGATGCGTTCGCGCGCCCCGCGCCCGGCGGGAGGCAACCAGCGGCCAAGGTCGGTGGCGGCCAGAACCGGATCCAGCCCCAGCGCCTCTGCCGCCGCCAGAACGGCAAGACCGTTGACCGCAAAATGGCGACCGGGCGACATGACCTTGAACAGCATCGGCTGACCGGCGTGGCTGACCTTCACCACGGTGGCTGTGTCGCACAGCTTGGTTGCGGTCAGGTGCCAGTCTGCGCCCTCGGCAACGCCGAAAGTGACGATACGCGCCGCCCGCACCGCACCGGTGCGCAAGGTGGGCGTCACGGTCAGATCTGCGGGCAGGATGGCGATGCCGCCCGGCTCCAGCCCTTGAAAAATTGCAGCCTTTTCACGGGCGATGGCGTCAAGGCTGTCAAACGCCTCCAGATGCGCGGGGGCGACGGTGGTGATCAGCGCCACATGAGGCCGCGCCATGCGGGTCAGGGGCGCGATCTCACCGGGGTGGTTCATGCCGATCTCGATGATGGCGAAATCCACATCCACAGGCATCCGCGCCAGCGTCAGGGGCACACCCCAGTGGTTGTTATAGCTGGCCTCGGCGGCGTGAACGCTGCCCTGCCCAGCCAAGGTGACGCGCAGCATTTCCTTGGTCGAGGTTTTGCCGACCGAACCGGTCACGCCGATCACCCTGGCCCGCGTGCGCGCCCGGCCGGCCACGCCCAGATCGGCCAGCCCTTGCAGGACATCGGGCACGATCAGCAAGGGCGCATCGGGCGAAACCCCGTCTGGCACATGGGAAACCAGCGCGGCAGCGGCCCCCTTGGCCAGCGCCTGCGCCACAAAGTCATGCCCGTCGCGCACATCTTTCAGCGCCACGAACAGATCGCCCGGCTGCAAGGTGCGGGTGTCGATCGACACGCCCGTCGCCTGCCATGACGCGGTTGCCCGCCCGCCAGTGGCCGCTTCCGCCTCGGCTGAAACCCACAAAACCATCAGATCACCCCATCCAGTGCCGCCACGGCGATACTGGCCTGTTCCACATCATCAAAGGGGAAAACATCGCCCTTGATCACCTGCCCCGTCTCATGCCCCTTGCCGGCAATCAGCAAGGCATCGCCCGGCCCCAGCGCATCAACGCCGCGCAAGATCGCCTCCGCCCGGTCGCCCACCTCGTTCGCGTCGGGGCAAGCGGCCATGATCGCGGAGCGGATGGTGGCAGGGTCTTCGCTGCGGGGGTTGTCGTCGGTGACATACAGCACATCGGCATTGGCGCGCGCCGCTGCCCCCATCAGGGGGCGCTTGGTCGTGTCGCGGTCGCCGCCCGCGCCAAACACGATGACGATGCGGCCCAGAACATGCGGTCGCAAGGCGCGCAGGGCGGTGGCAATCGCATCGGGCGTATGGGCGTAGTCGACGTAAACTGCCGCCCCGTTCTGCCGCGTGGCGGCCAGTTGCATCCGCCCCCGCACGCCCGAAAGCTGTGGCAAGGCGCGGAACACATCGCCCGCCGGCGCGCCCGCGCCAATCGCCATGCAGGCGGCAACGGCCACATTTTCGGCCTGAAACCCACCGATCAGGTTCAGGCGGACCTGATGGTCCTGCCCGTTCCATGAAAACCGCAGATCCTGCCCGGTGGCATCGAACCGCTGGCCCAGAATGCGGAAATCGGCCCCCATCCCCTTGCCGACGGCAATCGTCGCCAACCCGCGCCCCTGCGCCAGCGTCAGCATCTCTGGCCCCATCGCCCCTTCGACATTCACCACCGCCACGCCGTCGGGCGGCAAAAGGCGGGTGAACAGCTCTGCCTTGGCTTCGAAATAGGCCTGCATCGTGCCGTGGTAGTCGAGGTGATCTTGCGTCAGGTTGGTGAACCCCGCCGCCTTCAGCCGCACGCCGTCCAGCCGCCGCTGGGTCAGACCGTGGGATGACGCTTCCATCGCCGCATGGGTGACACCCGCGCCCGCCGCCTCGGCCAGCACCCGTTGCAGGGTGATAGGGTCAGGCGTGGTATGGCTGGAAGGGGCCTCCCATGCACCCTCGATCCCGGTGGTGCCGATGTTGATTGCGGCATGGCCCAGCGCCATCCAGATCTGCCGGGTAAAGGTGGCAACGGATGTCTTGCCGTTGGTGCCGGTGACAGCCACCATCGTCTCGGGCTGTGCGCCGAACCACAGGGCCGCGGCCTGCGCAAGTGCGGCGCGCGCATCTTCAACCACCACCAGCGCCACCGGCGACAGCACCAGCGCCTCGGCCGCCACAACGGCGCCAGCAGGATCGGTCAGCACCGCTGCCGCCCCTTGGGCCAGCGCCTTGGCAATGAATTCCGCGCCATGCACCTTGGCCCCCGGCAGGGCCGCAAACAGCATCCCCTCGCGCACGGCGCGGCTGTCAACCGTCAGACCCGTGACAAAGGCATCCGCCCCGCCGCGCGCCGTCAGCCCCAGATCGCCCAAAGTCATGCCCGATGTTTTGCCCGCCATGTCCTGCCTGTTCCGGCCCGAGAGGGACCGACCTAGTTGGTGTTGGAGACGGCTGTTACCCCATCCAGTGCAACCGCTTCAACCAACGGCTTGAGGCCCAACAGCGGGGCCGTCCGGCGGATCACCTCTGCCGCGACGGGAACCGCCGTCCAACCCGCCGTGCGGCGCGGTTTTGGGCCGGTGTTCTCGGACGGCTCGTCCAGCGTGACGGTCAGCACATAGCGCGGATTGCTGGCCGGAAAGACCGAGGCGAAGGTGTTCACCACCTTGTCGTCGTAATAGCCCCCCGTGGGTTTTGGCTTTTCCGCCGTGCCGGTCTTGCCCGCCACCTCATAGCCCGGAACGTTACCCAGGCTGGCGGTGCCCTCTGTCACCACGCGGCGCAGCATCTTGATCGCCTCATGCGCCGTCGCTTCGGACAGGATGCGCACCCCCTCCATCGGCGTGTCACGCCTGAGCAGCGTCGGCGTCACCTTGATGCCGCCGTTGGCAATGCTGGCATAGGCCGTGGCCAGTGCCAGCGGGCTGGCAGCAATGCCGTGGCCATAGCTGACGGTGATCGTGGTGATGTCGGGCCAGCGCTTGGGCACGATGGGTTTGGCAGAGGCCGCTTCGACCAGTTCAACCGGAACCGGCAGGAACAGGCCCAGCGATTTCAGGAAAGCCTGCTGACGCTCTCCCCCGATCATCAGGGCGATATGGGCGGTGCCGACGTTCGAGGATTTGGCGATGACATCCGAAACCGACAGCAACGGGCCGTAGTTGTGGTTTTCAAACTCTTTGATCTTGAACTTGCCCCAGACCATCGGCGCATCGGCATCGACCAGCGTATCGGGGCGCACCAGCCCCAGCTCCATCGCCTGCGAGGCCGCGAATATCTTGAACGCCGACCCCAGCTCATAAACGCCCTGCACCGCACGGTTGAACAGCGGGTTGTCGCCCGGCTCTGCTCCTTTGGGCAGCACAGGGTTGGGGCGGTTGTTGGGGTCGAAATCCGGCAAGGAGGCCATGGCTATGATCTCGCCGGTATGGACATCCATCAAGACAGCGGCAGCCCCCTTGGCATTCATCATGGTCATGCCGGTGGCAAGCACGTCCTCAATCGTGGCCTGAACCGTCAGATCCAGCGACAGGGTCAGCGGGGTGCCCGCCATATTGGGGTCGCGCAACCGCGCGTCCATTGCCTTTTCCAGTCCGGCGGTGCCCACCACCTCGGCCGAGGCGACACCTTCGGCCCCAAAGCTCGCCCCGCCCAGCACATGCGAGGCAAGGTTGCCGTTGGGGTAAAGCCGCATCTCGCGTGGGCCGAACAGCAGGCCCGGATCGCCGATTTCATGCACCATCTGCATCTGCTCGGGCGACATCACCTTGCGCACCCACATGAACTTGCGCCCGTCGGTCATGCGTTTGAGCAGTTGATCGGCATTCAGATCCGGGAATATCCGGGCCAGTTCTACCGCGACATGTTCTGGGTCGATCAGATCCTTGGTCTGCACATACAGCGCGTGGGTCAGCATGTTGGTCGCCAGAATGCGGCCATTGCGGTCCACGATATCGGCGCGGCTGGCGGTGATTTCTTCGGCGCTGGAGGCGGTGCGCGGCTCTATCGGTTCCGAAGCGGCCAGCGTTCCCATCCGCGCGCCGATCACGGTATAGGCCGAAAAGAAGCACAAAGCCAAAATCAGCAGCCGCATCTGTGCCCGTGCGCGGGTTTTGTCGCGCATTTCTTCGTGCCGCAGGCGCAGGTTTTCGCGCTCGATCACATCTGGGTTCTGGCCTTGGGCGCGGGCCTTCAGAATGCGGGCAAGTGGGCGCAGCGGGGTGCGGATCATGGCGTTTGCCCCTTTGCATCGGCCGCCAACTCGCCGCTGATGGCCACAGGCGCATCAATACCCAGATCATCAGGCGACACCGCTTCGGGGGCTGCCTGCAATTCGGCGGGCGGCGGCGGATAGGCGATTTCGGTCGGCGTGCCGAACTGGGCCGGTTCCATAGGCAACAGCTCCAGCTTGTCAAAATTCGCCACCACCAGCGCGCGCAACCGGGCGGGCCGGTTCTGATAGGCCCATTCGGCGCGCTGGATCGTCAGGCTTTCGCGCAAGTTGGCGATCTGGTCCTGAACCGCCGCCATTTCCTTCAGCGTGGATTGGGTTTCGTAATTTTCGCGGTAGGCCCAGAAGCCCAGCGCCATCACGGCAAGAAACGACAGGATGTAGACCAGCGGGCGCATGTCAGCGGCGTCCTTTCTTGCGGAATTGTGGCACGCCCAAAGCGTCGGGCGCGATGGCCTTGGCCGGGGCGTCGGTGCGGCGGCCAACGCGCAGCTTGGCCGAGCGGGACCGCGGATTGGCTGCCAGCTCTTCGTCATCGGGGCCAACGGCGCGACGGGTGATCATCTCGAACCGGGCGGTGGTGGTTTCGCGGGCGGGCGCATAGCGGTTGGCGTTGGCTTCGGCACCAGAGGCAAGCTGGAAGAACCGTTTCACAATCCGGTCCTCCAGACTGTGGAATGTCACCACAGCCAGCTTGCCGCCCGGTTTCAACGCCCGTTCGGCGGCGGCCAGACCTTCGGCCAGCTCTCCGAATTCGGTGTTGACCGCGATGCGGATCGCCTGAAAGGTGCGGGTGGCGGGGTGGCTTTGGCCCGGTTTGGGGCGAGGCAGCGCGCGCGATACGACTTCGGCCAGTTGCAGCGTCGTTTCAAACGGCCGCGCCTCACGCGCCTGCACAATGGCCCGCGCGATGCGGCGCGAGGCGTGGTCTTCGCCGTAAAGATAAATGATGTCGGCCAGTTCGGCCTCTTCTACCGTGTTCACCAGATCGGCGGCGCTGTCACCCTCCTGGCTCATCCGCATGTCCAGCGGGCCGTCTTTCATAAAGGAAAAGCCGCGCTCTGCCAGATCAAGCTGCATCGAGGAGACACCCAGATCCAGCACCACACCGTCAAGGGGTTTGCCCGCATGGGCATCAAGTTGCGAAAACGTGCCCCGCACCAGTCGCAGCCGGTCGCCATAGTCGCCCGCCCATGGTGCCGCCAATTGAAAGGCCAGCGGGTCACGATCAACCCCGATCACGGTCGCGGCACCCGCCGCCAGCAACCCGCGCGCATAGCCGCCCGCGCCAAATGTGCCGTCCAGCCAGACGCCGGTTACCGGAGCGACGGCAGCCAGAAGGGGTTTCAGAAGAACGGGAATATGCGGGGCCTCGGCCATACCTCAGCCCCCCCGGGATGCCCTGCCGACCAGCGCGAGAGGATCAACGCCCTCGTCGTCATCCTCATCGGCCATCTCTGCCTCATAGACTTCGCGGCGATACAGCTTGAAGCGGTTGGTGAACCCGGCGAATGCGGCCTCGCCGCCCGCGGTCAGATCATCGTGGGCAAAGCCCATCTTCTCGCGCACCTTGGGCGGCAGGACGATGCGGCCTTCGGGGTCAATCTCGACCATGACTGACCTGCTGATCAGGTCACGCTCGGCACGATCCCGCGCAGGCGAACCCAGCTCCATCGCCTCGATCTGTTCGGCAAGACGATCAGCCCCAGCCTTGGAGTAACACTCGACAAAGCTGCGGCTTTTTCCGCCATAGACCATATAGATGCGCGGGCGGGGAAATTCGGGGGAAGACGGGTCTTCGCTTTCCAGAATGCGCCGGAAGGCCGCCGGGATCGAGACCCGCGCCTTGCCGTCTACCCGCTGGTAGAACTCGCCTCTGAACGCCTCTGACGCCATGGTCTTCGGCCTGCCCTTCTGTCCCGTTTGCCCGGTATTCCGGGTCTTTAAATAGAAAGGCGGGCCGAGCTGCTGCCACTGCTCGACCCGCCGTCTGTCCCATCGCTGGGCGTCCAGCTACGCATGCCACCTGGGGGAGATGTCTGCTCGCTTGCGCGCCGGATCTCTTTTCGTCGGATGAAATCGGTTGCCTGTATGAAGCCTTGGTATTCGCCGTTCGGGGTCTTGTAGCCGCCCCTGCTTTCCGTACCCGTCTCATCTTCCGTGAGTTAGGGATGCCATGGGATTTCATGGGAAGCAATGGAAATTTTTGGGGGCTGGCGTCAAGATTTTGCCCGCACGGCAGGGTTGGAACAGCATCTTGTGGGTTGTTGACGTGATTGGCTTCAATCACTAGCCGCTCACGGCGCAGTTACCGCTAGATATAGACAACACCCTCGCCGCCCAAATCGACCCAGAAATTCCCGTGAATTTTTAGGATTGGCACCACAGGCGCCGCAAAAACCAACTGTGCTTGGTGAAAATGCGCCGGGAATCGAAAAAGCCGGGGCAGATGCCCCGGCTTTCCCATGATTTCCCACCGGATTGATTCGGCTCAAGGTCGCATGTGCCCCAGATCAATCCCAGTCCAGAACCACCTTGCCCGACAGACCCGACCGCATCGTCTCGAACCCCTGCACGAAATCCTTGGCCTTGAAGCGGTGGGTGATGACCTTGCGCACATCCAGACCGTTTTCCAGCATGGCGATCATCTTGTACCAGGTTTCAAAGATTTCCCGGCCATAGACACCCTTGATGGTGATGGCCTTGAAGACGATCCGGCTCCAATCGACCGGTGATTTCCCCGGCGGGATGCCCAGCATGGCGATGCGTCCGCCCATCACCAGATGGTCCACCATCTGATCCAGCGCGCGTTGGTTGCCGCTCATCTCCATGCCGACATCAAAGCCCTGCACCATCTTGAGCTTGCCGTAGACATCGCGCAGTTCGGTCGTTGCCACGTTGACCGGCGTCACATCGGCCACCTGCCCGGCAAGGTCCAGCCGCGCCTGATTGACGTCCGTAATCACCACATGCCGCGCACCGACATGCCGCGCCACCGCTGCCGCCATGATGCCAATCGGGCCGGCGCCGGTGATCAGAACATCCTCACCCACCAGATCAAAGCTGAGAGCGGTATGCACCGCATTGCCAAGGGGGTCGAGGATCGCGCCGATCTCATCATCAATCGCATCGGGCAAAGGCACCACGTTGAAGGCGGGCAGGCGCAGGTATTCGGCAAAGGCACCGGGCTCATTCACCCCAATGCCCCGCGTCGCCGGATCAAGGTGAAACCGCCCCGCCCGGCTTTGGCGCGACAGTTTGCCGATCAGATGCCCCTCGCCCGAACAGCGCTGGCCAATCTCCAGCCCTTCGACCAGCGCACCCTTGGCCACGATCTCGCCCGCAAACTCATGGCCCGTCACCAGCCCCACCGGAACCGTGCGCGCCGCCCAGTCATCCCAGTTCCAGATGTGAATGTCGGTGCCGCAAATGCCGGTCTTTTTCACCTTGATCAGCACATCCTCGGGGCCGATTTCGGGCACCGGACGGTCTTCTTGCCACAACCCGACCTCGGGTTTTGATTTCGCCAGCGCCTTCATCGTATCGCCCCCACTTCACGCCCCGCCGATTCAAAGGCGGTCAGGGCAAAATCCAGATCCTCGCTTGTCAGCGCCGCATTCATCTGCGTACGAATCCGCGCCCCCCCCTTGGGCACGACCGGGAAGAAAAACGCTGACACCATCACCCCCCGCGCATCCAGCGCCTGCGCGAAGCGCTGCGCCAAGGGGGCATCACCCAGCATGACCGGAATGATCGGATGTTCCCCCGGCAACAACCGGAACCCCGCCGCCTGCAAACCGTCGCGCCAATAGGCGGCGTTGTGAAACAGCCGCGCCCGCAGGTCATCGGCCGCCTCCACAATGTCCAGGGCCACCAGCGCCGCCCCCACCACCGCAGGCGGCAAGGCATTCGAGAACAGATAGGGCCGCGCCCGCTGCCGCAGCAGGTCAATCACCGGCTGCGGCCCGGCGATGTAACCGCCCAAAGCACCGCCCAAGGCCTTGCCCAATGTGCCGGTGATCACATCCACCTTCACCCCGGCATGGGCTGGTGTGCCGCGCCCCTGCGGCCCCATGAATCCGGTGGCATGGCAATCATCGACCATCACCAGACAGTTATACTGATCGGCAATCCGCCGGATCTCTCGCAGATCGGCCAGATAGCCGTCCATCGAGAACACGCCATCGGTGGCAATCATCACGAACCGCGCGCCATCGCGGATCGCGGTCAGCACCTGCACCTGCAGATCGGCCATATCGCCATTGGCGAACCGATAGCGTTTGGCCTTCGACAGCCGCACCCCGTCGATGATCGAGGCATGGTTCAGACTGTCCGACACGATGGCATCATTCTCGCCCAGCAAGGGTTCAAACAGCCCGCCATTGGCATCAAAACAGGCGGCAAACAGGATGGCATCCTCCATCCCAAGAAACTGCGCCAGCCGCGCCTCAAGCTGCCGGTGCAGATCCTGCGTGCCACAAATGAAGCGCACGCTGGCCATGCCATACCCGTGGCTGTCCATCGCCGCCTTGGCCGCCGCCACCAGCCGAGGGTCACCCGCCAGCCCCAGATAATTGTTGGCGCACAGGTTCAGCATCCGCCTGCTGCCAATCGAAACATGCGCGCCCTGCGCGCCCTCGATCAGCCGTTCGCGCTTCATCAGGCCCTCGGCCTCAATCCCCGCTAGGGTTTCTTTCAGATGGGTCAGAAATCGAGAATCTGTCATGGCGGAAATTCCTCCGGTTTGGCGGAAATTGCAGCAAGTCCAGCACTACGTCAAGATAGCAGAATTACATCCGTCATAACGGATGAAACTTCCTCTTGGCCAAAATACTCTGGGTGTCCGGAGGCCAGCCCCCGGTCCGCCCGTTCAACTGTCCTGCACGATCAGAATGGCCCGCGCCGCGCCGCCCTCGGCCTGAATCGCATGGGGCCGGTCGGCGGCATAGCGGGCGGTGTCGCCCGGACCCAGCCGCACCTCTTCCTCGCCCGAACGCACCAGAACCGCGCCTTCGATCACCGTCAGATGTTCGCGGCAACCGGGGCTGTGGGGTTCGCTGTCCAGCGCACCGCCTGCGGCAAAGCCCAGATCGTAAACCTCATGCTCGCCCACCGTCTCGGCGGGTGACAGGATGCGGATGGTCACGCCCTTGGCGCGCCCCTGAATGACGGGTGCGGCCCCAGAGCGGGTAACCTGAATGCCCGTCTCATTGCGCCCCTCCAGCAGCCCCGCGAAATCCACCTGAAGCGCTTGGGTCAGGTTCCACAAGGTAGCCACGGTCGGCGACGACTCGCCCCGCTCGATCTGGCTGACCATGCTGCGCGATACGCCGGACAACTTGGCCACCGCATCCAGCGACAGGCCACGCGCCTTTCTCGCTTCGCGCAGGCTGGCGGCCAGTCGGTCGTGAATGTCGGATCTTGCGTTCATTGCCCCAGCTAAGCCCTTGGCGCACGGCCCGTCAACGGCACATCAGGTGCCACAGAAGGTGACATAGGGGCCAAAGCCGGTAGGGGCGGGCAAGGTGAACCGCTCGCGCCCCGCCTCGGGCGCGAAGGGGTGCCGCACTTCGGCCAACAGTGCCTCGAACGGGGCCAGATCGCCACCCGTGGCCGCGGATAAGGCCTCTTCTACCAGATGGTTGCGTGGAATCACCGCCGGATTGGCCGCGCGCAGACGGGCAGGCGCATCAGGGGGCAGCCGAACCTTCCAGCGCGGCAACCAATTGCGCAAGGCTGTGGAATCGGCAAAGAGGCCAGTCAGAGAAGTATCGTCCCCCTCAGCCGCGTGTGCCAGGCGGCGGAAGGTCAGCGTCCAGTCCGCACCCTGCCCGGCCATCGCCGCCAACAGGTCATCGGCCAGCGCGCCATCATCCTGCTGCGCCCCATCCAGCACCAGCTTGCGGCGCATCACGGCCGCCCATTCCGCGCGATATATCGTGGCAATCCCGCCCAACCGCTGATTGGCGATTGCCACAGCCTTTTCCTCATCCGCATCGAACCACGACACCAGACATTCCGCCAACCGCGCCAGATTCCAGCCCAGAATCAACGGCTGGTTGGCATAGGCATAGCGCCCCTGCCGG
>CALRKX020000012.1:0-14184 GCA_943368305.1 Erythrobacter sanguineus | reverse complement strand
TGCTATCAGTGCCGATCGCATCAACACGGGATTGGAGAGACATCCGGCTAAGCGACTCAAAAGGGAGCTCGACGAAGGTCATGATGCGCCGCCGCAGGCCAGCGTAGGTCTGAGCAAAGACAAGCGCCTTCTCTGCGTCCGTTCCAGTTGCTTTCACCGGGTCTGGCAAGCCCCAATGGCCGGTAATGGGCTGACCCGGCCAAGGCGGACATTCCTCGGCTGCCGCCGTGTCGCAGACGGTGAAGACGAAATCCATCACGATAGCGCCCGGCCGCTGGAACTCGGAGATGTGCTTTGACCGCAAGATGGATGTGTCATGGCCATTGCGCTTCAAGATCTCCAGCGCAAAGGGGTTCAGTTCGGTATTAGGACGCGTTCCGGCAGAGAAGGCCTGGAACTTGCCCTTGCCCAGATCGCGGAGCAGAGCCTCGGCGAATATCGAGCGGGCCGAGTTGCCTGAGCAGATGAAAAGCACGTCAAAGTCGGTGTCGGTGGTATTCGGGTCCATTTGGGCGGCGTCCTTTGGGGCAGAGAGCAAGGGGGCAAGGAGATCGGGCCGGGCACGACCCACATCGAGGGCGAGGTAGCCGATCAATCCTTCGGTCGTGTCGAGATCGACGGCGTAGTAGAGAGACCGGCCGACCCGCGTGACCTGCACGAGGCCAGACGCCGTCAGGTCTGCCAGATGGTGCGACAGCGTGTTCTGTTTCATCCCGAGCGCCTCGGCGATCTCGGTCGGCCGCACGCCCTGCGGGGCAAAGCGCATCAAGAGACGAAAGACAGCCATCCGACCGGGATGGCCGAGTGTGGCGAAGGCATGGGCGGCGCGATTCTGTTCCATAGTTCCCGATTAAAGGAAATGAATGGATGCGTCCAATGAAGGTTTCATGACAACCCGGGTCGAAATGCCAGCCTGATTGATCCAGATCACCGCGGACATCGCCCGCTTATGCGCAGATGCGCATGAAGTGGAGTTCCCTGATGATCGTCTCAGTCCTTTCCGCACTTGCCGAACCAACCCGTCTTGAGGCGATGCGTCTCCTGTCGGACGGCTCGGAGCATTGCGTCTGCGAGCTCATGCGCAAGCTGGGCGCGACGCAAAGCCGGATGTCGCGGCACATGCAGGTGCTGAAGCAAGCCGGGCTGGTGGTAGACAGGCGGGATGCGCAATGGGTGCGCTACCGGATCAGGACAGACCTGCCGCCGCATCTGCGGTCCCTGCTGGCTGCTGCCTTGGTCGAAGAAGAGGTGATGGCGTGAACGTCTTCGCCTGGATGAACGATCAGCTTTTGCGGATGCAGTGGCTGTCCGACCTTGTGACGGCCGGGGTGCAGGCGGTGGGGCTGGACCCGGCCTCACGCATCGGCGGCTCGGTGCAGTTCTTTGTCTACGATGTGATCAAGATATTCATCCTGCTCTCGGTCCTGATCTTCACCATTTCTTACGTGCAAAGTTATTTCCCACCGGAACGGACGCGGCGCATCCTTGGCGGGCGGTCGGGGATCGGCGCAAACATCCTTGGCGCACTTCTGGGCACCATCACGCCGTTCTGCTCGTGCTCGTCTATCCCGCTGTTCATCGGCTTTACCGCTGCCGGGCTGCCGCTGGGGGTGACGTTTTCCTTCCTGATCTCGTCACCCTTGGTAGACATGGCCTCGGTCATCCTGCTCGCCTCGATCTTCAGCTGGCCCATCGCGTTGGCCTACGTGGGCGTCGGCCTGATGGTGGCCATCATTGGTGGCACGATCATTGGCAAGCTGGGGATGGAAGATCAGGTCGCCGCTTTCGTGCGCAATGTGCCGATCACGGACGCAGACGAAACCCTGAGCCGGGCCGAGCGCGTGGTATTCGCCCGCGACCAGGTTCTCGATATCATCCACAAGGTCTGGCCCTATGTGCTGATTGGGGTCGGCATTGGTGCGGCCATTCACAACTGGGTTCCTGCGGAAACCATCAGTGCGCTGCTGGGGCAAGACAAATGGTGGGCGGTGCCGGTGGCCACACTCGTGGGCATCCCGATGTACGCCGACATCTTCGGCACCCTGCCGATTGCCGAAGCGCTGGTGGGCAAGGGCGTTGGCCTTGGCACCGTGCTGGCCTTCATGATGGCGGTGACGGCGCTGTCGCTGCCCTCGCTGATCATGCTCAAGCGCGTGGTCAAGCTGCCGTTGCTGGCCACGTTCACCGGCGTAGTTACCGTGGGCATCCTCACCATCGGCTTCACCTTCAACGCCATCACCCACTGGTTCATCTGAAAGGACAGATCATGATCATCAAGATCCTCGGCTCGGGCTGCAAGAAATGCGTGACGCTTGGCGAAAACGCCAAAGCCGCGGCCGATGCGGCGGGCAAGGACGCCCAGATCGTCAAAGTCACCGACTTTGCCGAAATCGCGGCCTATGGCATCATGTCCACGCCCGGCCTGGTCGTGGATGAAAAGGTGCTTTCGGCGGGCAAGGTGCTGACCGCCGAAGAAATCGGGCGCCTGCTGTGACGGAGTATCGCGTCTCCGCCCGCCGCATCGACAGCCACGGCAGTCTGGCGCGCGCCAAAGAGGCCGAGGTGGTACTCGACACCGACATGGCCGGTCGGTGCGATGCGATGAACCCGGTCGAATTGTTGCTGGCGGCCCTTGCCGCCTGCATGCTGAAAGGGATCGAGCGGGTGACACCGATGCTAGCCTTCCAGATCGAGGGTGCAGAGGTTGCGTTGGAGGCGATCCGCCAGGACGCGCCACCCAAGCTTACGTTGATCCGGTATCAGATCTCCGTGGACAGTGCCGAGACGGATCAGCGGTTGGATCTTTTGCATCGCAACATCCTGAAATACGGCACCATCTCGAACACGCTGTCCGGGGCGGTGCCACTGGAAGGCACGTTGACCCGAAAGGTCTGACCAAATGGCCCACGATCATGACCACAGCCCGCCCGCCGATCTTGGTCCTGCGTTCCGCTGGGCCGTTGGCCTGAACGCGGCCTATGTCATCGTGGAAGGTGTCGCGGGCTGGATTACCGGATCGCTCGCCCTCTTGGCCGACGCGGCGCACAACCTGACCGATGTGGCCGGGCTACTGATCGCCTGGGGGGCTGCGGTGCTGGCCAAGCGGGTGGTGACGGCGCGGCATACCTGGGGTCTGGGGCGGGCCACGATCCTGGCCGCGCTGTTCAATGCCATCGCCATTCTGGTGGGTGTCGGTGCGGTGACGTGGGAGGCGGTGCAGCGGCTGTCTGACCCAGTGGCCGTGCCCGGCTTGACGGTGATGTTGGTCGCTCTGGTCGGGATCGGCGTGAACACCGGCTCTGCGCTCTTGTTCATGTCTTCACGCAAGGGCGATCTGAACGCGAAGGGCGCGTTCCTGCATATGGCGGCAGATGCGGCGGTTTCGGGCGCAGTGGTGCTGGCGGCGGCCGGGATCATGGTCACCGGATGGGATTGGCTCGACCCTGCCGTGGCCATCGCGGTCAGCCTGCTGATTGCCGTCACGGCTGCCGGATTGTTCCGCGAGGCGTTGCACCTGAGCCTTGATGGTGTGCCGTTCGAGATTGATCGTGCTGCCATTGCCGATTGGTTGGTGCAGCAGGACGGCGTGCAGGGCCTGCACGACCTGCACATCTGGCCGCTGTCCACCACACGAACCGCGCTGGCCGTGCATCTGGTCTGGCAGGGGGCCGACCCCGACGCCTTCATCGATAAGGTGACCGATGCCTTGGCCGAGGCGCATGGCATCGCCAATGTCACACTGCAACTGGAAGGCCGCCCCTGCGACAGAGCAGCTTGATTGCGTCGCGGCCGAAAGGCTCACCCGCTTTATCAGGGCTTCGGCGGGTCCCCTGCGTTCGAAATAGCGGCCGCGCTTTTCGCACAGCAGCATCTTGAAATACGGCACCATCTCGAACACCCTGTCAGGAGCCGTGTCGCTCGAGGGAAGCCTGCGTCGCAAGGTGTGACAGGGTCATTTGGGGGCAGGCATGGTCGGATGGCCGCGGATCGTATTGGCTGGGGCGGCCGTCGGCCTTGTAGGCGGGCTGATCGGCCTTGGCGGGGCAGAGTTCCGCCTGCCACTCTTGATCGGCCTGTTTGGCTTTGCAGCCTTGGAAGCTGTGATCCTGAACAAAGCCACCAGTCTGATTGTGGTGGCCACAGCGCTGCCGTTCCGGGCGGGAACCGTGCCCCTTGATCAGGTGCTGGCCGAATGGCCGATCATCCTGAACCTTCTCGCGGGAAGCCTGCTTGGCGCGTGGATCGGCGCCGGGCTGGCCGTTCGCATGAAATCCCGCACTCTCTATCGCGTTCTGGCCGGGCTTTTGGTTCTGATCGCGGCAGTCCTGGCACTCAGCCACAGCACGACCCTGTCGCCCGCTGCCCTTGTCACCGGACCTGCGCAGATCGTCGCGGGCCTTTTCGCAGGGTTCGGCATCGGCATCGTGGCTTCGCTGATGGGCGTTGCGGGGGGTGAGCTTCTGATCCCGACGCTGGTCCTTCTGTTCGGGATTGACCTGAAACTTGCAGGCAGCCTGTCGCTGGCCATCAGCCTCCCGACCATGCTGGTCGGGTTCGCCCGATACAGTCAGGACGACAGCTTCACGGTCCTGGCACGCAACCGGGGCTTCGTGCTGTTCATGGCACTGGGTTCAGTGATCGGCGTTGCCATCGGCGGCCAACTTCTGGGGATCGTGCCCGAGGCTGTGCTGCTGCCGGTGCTGGTCGCCATCCTGCTGGTATCCTCCGTCAAAGTCTGGCGTCACGGCTGAGATCATGTGGCGGCCGACAGGTTCACCCGCTTCATCAGCGCCTCGGCGCTTTCCTTGCGTTCGGAATAGCGGTCCACGAGGTAATCGGCCCTGTCCCGTGTCAGCAGGGTGAACTTCATCAACTCCTCCATCACATCGACAATCCGGTCATATAGCGGCGAGGGGCGCATCCTTCCTTCGGCGTCAAACTCCTGAAACGCCTTCGGAATCGAGGACTGGTTGGGAATGGTAATCAAGCGCATCCAGCGCCCCAGAATGCGCATCTGGTTGACGGCATTGAAGCTTTGCGACCCGCCCGAAACTTGCATCACCGCCAGTGTCTTGCCTTGGGTTGGACGCACCGCACCGTCGGACAGCGGAATCCAGTCGATCTGCGTCTTCATCAGTCCGGTCATCGCGCCGTGACGTTCGGGCGAGGACCACACCATCCCCTCGCTCCATGCCACCAAATCGCGCAACTCGCGGACCTTGGGGTGGGTCGCGTCCACACCGTCATCGACAAGCGGCAGGCCGGACGGGTTAAAGAACCGCACATCCGCCCCAAGCCGCGTAAGGATGCGTCCGGCCTCTTCACCCGATAGTCGGCTGAAACTGCGCGGGCGAAGCGAGCCATAGAGGATCAGGATGCGCGGAGCATGGGTTTTGTGCTGCGGGGTCATCAGCGCCGCCTCGTCAATGCCGGAGAACAGCGCGTCGTCGATATTGGGCGTATCGGTCATGCTGGAAACCTGTCGCGGGTGCGGTTGGCAAAGGCGACGAGCGACAGCATCACCGGCACTTCGACAAGGACGCCGACCACCGTGGCCAACGCAGCACCAGAGTTGAGACCGAAAAGGCCGATGGCCACTGCCACGGCCAACTCAAAGAAGTTCGACGTGCCGATCAGCGCGCAAGGAGCCGCCACTTTGTGCGGCAGTTTCCACGCAAACGCCCAAGCATAACCGAGCGCGAAGATGCCATAGGACTGGATGATGATCGGCACGGCGATCAGGGCAATCAGCAGGGGCTCTGCGATGATCACCTGCCCTTGGAACCCGAACAGGAGCACGACGGTCAGTAAGAGCCCGAGAACTGAGGCTGGCTTGATCCGGGCGGTAAAGTCACTGAGGGCCGCCTCACCCCCGCGCACTATCAGGGCGCGCCGCGTCAGGGCCCCAGCGATCAGTGGGATGACAATGTAGAGGACGACTGAAAGCATCAGCGTCTCCCAGGGGACATTGATATCTGTCACTCCCAAGAGGAAGGCCACAATGGGCGCGAAAGCCACCACCATGACGAGGTCATTCACACTGACCTGCACCAGCGTGTAGTTCGGGTCACCCTTGGTCAGCTGCGACCAGACAAAGACCATCGCGGTGCAGGGGGCTGCGCCCAAGAGGATCAGGCCTGCAATGTATTCCGGGGCCTTGGCCGGGTCGATCAGACCAGCAAAGAGGTGGTTGAAGAACAGCACGCCAAGGGCGGCCATGGTGAACGGCTTGATCAGCCAGTTGATGACCAGCGTGATGACCAACCCCTTTGGTCTGCGCCCGACGTCCTTCAGCGACCCGAAGTCGATGGCGATCATCATCGGATAGACCATCGCCCAGATCAGTATCGCCACGACAAGATTGACCGAGGCGTACTCAAGACCGGCCAAGGCACGGAACAGATCGGGCATCAGGTTGCCCAGAAGCAGGCCTGCAAGAATGCACAGGGCGACCCAAAGGGTAAGCCAGCGTTCGAAGAGACTCATGCCGTTTCCTTTTGGCCTGGAATGCAGCAGGCTCCATTGGGTGGTGGGGTCAGGCCCATGATCAGTTCGGCAAGCGGCGCGAGTGCGGCCGGGTTCAGCGCGTAGCAGACGCGCGGACCGTCAATCTCACCCGTGATCACGCCCGCAGCCTTCAGGATTCGGAGATGCTCTGACACCGTCGATTGCGCCAGACCGACTGCCCCGACGATCTCGCCGCCAATACATCCGGGCGTCGCCTGAAGCAGGCGGAGGATCCGGATACGTGCCGGATGCGCAAGCGCTTTCGCCAAAGCGGCGGTAGTCGTTTCGTCTGTTGCCATCTGGACGCTTTCCAAGCCGATCCGTTTCCGTATATCGTCGATTTACGATTTCATGCGCCATAGGACAAGCTTGTTCAAGGATGCAGGACATCGAAGTTGGTGCGAGGGGAGACGCGCCGCGAGGAGGACAGAGATGCAGAGCACACGCCGCGCGGTGCTTTTTGGTGCGGCTGCCGTGGCCGCGCCTTTCGTTGGTACAAGAGGCTGGGCTCAAGGCCCCGCGCCCTTCAAGTTTGCCCTTACGCCAGTCTTCCTCGACAATGACGCCGCAGTCATCGATGCCCTTCGGCTCGCTTTATCGCAAGGCATGGGACAAGAGATCGAACTCGTCCAGCGCCGAACCTATCAGGAAATTTCTGGCGCCCTGCTCGACGGCTCCGTCGATGCCGCCTGGACCTGCGGTTTTCCTTATCTTCAGCATCGGACCGAACTCTCGCTGCTCGGCGTGCCGGTCTGGAGAGGACAGCCGCTCTATCAATCCTACCTGATCGTCGGCAAGGACGACGCGGCAAAGACCTTGTCAGATCTGCGTGGTGCTGCGCACGCCTTCTCAGATCCTGACAGCAATTCCGGTTTTCTCGTCACGGCTTCCGACCTCGCCCGCGACCACCAAACGCCTGAGGAGTTCTTTTCCAGAGTGATCTTCACCTATGGCCACCGCAACGTGGTTCGTTCAGTCGCCGGAGGCCTGACGCGATCCGGCAGCGTGGACGGTTACGTGTGGGAAGCCCTCAGCGTGGCAGAGCCCGAGCTGACTGCCCAAACCAAGGTCATCGCCCGCTCGGAATGGCTGGGTTTCCCCCCAATGGTCGCGCGGAAGGATCGCATGGACGAGCCGTCAGTTCAGGCGTGCCGGACTGCCCTTCAGGCTCTCTCGGACAATGTACTCGGCAAGCAGGCGCTGAAACTTCTGAGCCTTGACGGGATTATTCCGGGAGAAGATGCACTGTTCGACGGGATCGCTGCCCGCATGGCAATCCTGGCGGACGGATGAGAGCCGTGCCCCGCTTTCGCGATCTGCCCGTAACTCTGCGCGTGCCACTTCTGATGGCCGGCCTGATGGTCCTGTTGGGTTTTCTTGCGAGCCAAAGCGTCCTTTCGGCATTGGGCCGCGTTCAGGATGCGCGTCTGTCAGAGACCGCGCGGCTGCATGTCGAAGGCTTGTCCGTGGCCCTTGGGCCCTCCGTTTTGCGGCAGGATGTCTGGGAGGTCTATGACATTCTGGACCGGGCCCGCTCGGCCTATGACGGTCAACGCTTGCTGCTGTCGATCGTGGCGGACGAGCGCGGGCGCATCCTTGCCGCAACCGATCCGCGACGTGCGCCAGTGGGGGATGAGGTCGCGGGCTACGAGGTGAATGCCGTTCCACCGGACGCCATCCGGATGACCGGTGACTCCACGCTTCGGGTGATGGCACCGCTCCTCTTTCAGGGACGCCAGATCGGTCAGATCGTGACCGAGCTTGATGTGACCGACCTGCTGACCGAGCGTCGCAATGTCTCGATGTGGCTCTTGTTCGGAAATGCGGCTGCAACGGCCGTTCTGGCATTAGGCGGCTGGCTGGCGGTTGCCCGGATCCTGCGGCCTGTCGGCACGTTGGTGCTGGCGATGGACGATTCCAAGGGCGCACCCCGCCCGATTTCTGAGGCGGATATTCCCCGAGGCGACCCCGGCCTATCGCGTCTGATCCTCATGTACAACCGGATGACCACGGCTGTCGAAAGCCGCGCCGAGGCCGAGCGTCGCCTGGCCGAGCGTGAACGCTTCGTCAGCCTCGGGCGCCTTTCGTCTTCGCTGGCGCATGAGGTGAACAATCCGCTGGGAGGTCTCCACAATGCAGCGGACACCATCCGCACCTATTCGGACCGTCCGGAGGTTGTGCGCCAATCCGCAGAACTGATGCTACGTGGGTTGTCGCATTTGCGAGATGTCACCCGCGCGATTCTTGATGAGAACCGCCTTGATCGCATCGGCCAGGTGCTCCGCCGCGAAGACCTGGAGGACCTCAAGCTTCTGTTTGAGCCGGAAGTATCCAGCCGCGCGCAATCTCTGAACTGGAAAGTGGAAGCGGGACTGGATGAGTTGGCAAGGTTTCCGGCCGCGCCCGTGCGTCAGGTGGTGCTGAACCTCCTTCTCAACGCGGGCGCCGCGGCGGGACAGAATGGCAGTGTGGGTCTATCCATAGCTGCGGAACAGGACCGTCTTGCCATTGAGGTTACAGACAGTGGTCCTGGCTTGGGCCAGGCTGATCTCGACCGATTGCTGGCATCAGGCCCCCTGCCGCCGGGCGGCGGTGTGGGTCTGCGCCTCGTGCACGATCTGGTGCGCGGGCTTGGGGGGGAAATCCAGCACGAGCGCAAGGATGCCCGGACACATGTCCGCGTCATTTTGCCGATGAAGGACAGTAGCGATGCTTGAAGGCAGACGCATTGTCCTGGTCGAGGACGACGAAATCATGGGGGCTTCGCTCGTGCAGCGTCTGGAGCTGGAGGGCGCCGAGGTTCACTGGCACCGCCATATCCTGCGCGCCCTGCCCGCGATCCGCACGCCCAGAAAGCCGGTCGATGCCGTTATCTGCGATATCCGGCTGCCAGATGGCACGGGCGAGGACCTCTACGAGACCCTGACAAGGACTGGGCACCCACCGCCGTTCCTGTTCATCACGGGTCAGGGGTCAATTGATCAAGCGGTGCGTCTGATCCGCTCCGGCGCGTTGGATTACATCGCCAAGCCCTTCGACATCGGCCAGTTCCTGACCCGCTTGACCCAGGTGATGCAGCCGCGCGCCGATCAGGAGATGCCCCCCGAAACCGGTGTTTCCGACGCAGCCCGAGCGGTCGACCGGCAAGTGAGCGATGCGGCAGGCCGCGCTTCACCTGTTCTCCTGCGGGGTGGCCCTGGGCTTGGTAAACTCCGGCTTGCCCGGCGCATTCACGATCATTCCGACCGACGCGCGGCCCCTGCAATCGTCCTCGACGCTTTGGCGGGGCCAGTTGAAAATGAGACGCTCGCCAGGGCCATCGTCGATGTCGGTGAGGGAAGCCTGATCATTGTCGGCATTGGTCGCCTCCCTTCGGATTGCCAGGACTTGCTGCTGGCCAGTCTCAGACAAAGAGACTTCCGGGTCATCGCTACAGCCGGGTTGCGGCTTGAGGAAAAGGGGGCTGATCATTTTCGGTCCGACCTTCAGTCGCTCCTGACCTCTCATGAAATTGTCATCCCGGCTCTGGCCGAGCGGCCGGAAGATGCCGTCTGGCTTGCGGCCCGGCTTTTTCCCGCGATGAATGCCCGCAGGGCAAGTCCGCTGACCGGCATTGCCGCGTCCGCCGAAGAGGCCATCCGGGCGCATGACTGGCCGGGCAATGGTCGCGAGCTGCGCGCTAGATTGCTGCGTGCTGTCGAGGCTGCAGTTGGTGATCTTGTGCTGACGTCGGACCTGTTTCCAGAGCGCGCCGGAGATGCAGGGCTACGATCCCTTGCCGAGGTGCGCGATGCGGCCGAGCGGTCGCAAATCGCGGCTGCACTAGAGAGAACCGGGGGCCAGGTCGGCGAGGCGGCAAAGCTTCTGCGGGTCTCCCGGACCACGCTGTGGGAGAAAATGCAGAAGCTTGGTCTTTGACTGGGCAAGCGCCTGACTTCTGGTCATTGGCATGTTCGGAAACCCGAACACCTGAAAATAAGCTATGTTTTTGAGCGGTTTGCAAACGGGCAGGCAAGACATTCAGCCGACCAGACTGAAGCTGTCCCCTGCTAACCTTTGGACAAGGGAGCCAAGGGAGGAATAGCTACCATGAAATGCAACCGGTTGGTCGATGTCGGCCGCCGTCAGTTCCTGCGCGGGGGTGTTCTCGGCGTTGCAGGGGCTGCGGCGGCAACGGTCATGCCTGCAGGGCAGGCTCAAGCGCAGACGGCGCGCGCAATGCTGGACTACCCGTCCACCAAACTGGCGAATATCGCCGATCTCAAGGTGAACGAGCCGCTGGATATCGGCTATCCCGATTCCGACAGCCCCGGCGTCCTGCTGAAACTGGGCACCGCGGTCGAAGGCGGTGCCGGGCCTGATGGCGATGTTGTCGCCTATTCGGTGCTGTGCCCGCACAAGGGGTTTGTCATGTCCTACCACGGGGCCGACAAGACGCTGAATTGCCCTGGCCACTTTTCGCGCTTCGATTGCGAAAAGGGCGGCCAGCAAATCTGGGGACACTCCACGCAGAACCTGCCGCAATTCGCGCTGCGCGTGGACGACAAGGGCGACATCTATGCCGAAGGTGCGGACGAGCTGATCTACGGCCGTCTGTCCAACGTGCTGCAAGGGTAAGGGGGCGATCATGGCTTACAAACGCAACATCGACCGCCTGCCGATCATTCCCGCGGGCGCCAAGGAACACAACGTCACCTGCCACTACTGCATCGTCGGTTGCGGCTACAAGGCCTATACTTGGCCGTTGAAAACCCAAGGCACGACCGACAGCAACTGGATGGGCGAGGACCTGTCCAAGCAGCAGGGTGCCGAGACCGAGGCATGGTACGCGCCGTCCATGTACAATGTCGTAAAGCAGAACGGCAAAGACGTGCATCTGGTCATCAAGCCGGACGTCAACTGCGTCGTGAACTCGGGCCTGGGCTCAGTGCGCGGCGCGCGTATGGCCGAGAACCGCCGCTCTGAAATCACCGGCACGCAGGCTCAGCGCCTGACGGAACCGATGGTCTGGCGCTATGGCACCTGGCAACCGACCTCTTGGGATGATGCACTGGACCTCGTGGCCCGCGTCACGGCGCGTGTCATCGACAAGGAGGACGAGAACGACCTCTACGTCTCGATGTTCGACCACGGCGGCAGCGCTGGCGGATATGAGAACACCTGGGGCACCGGCAAGCTCTACTTCGGGTCGATGAAGGTCAAGCACTGCCGCATCCACAACCGCCCGGCCTACAACTCAGAGGTGCACAGCACACGCGACATGGGCGTGGACGAGTTGAACTACTCCTATTCCGACTATCAGGTCGCCGACACGATCATGCTGGTCGGCACCAACCCGATGGAATGCCAGACCAACCTGTTCCTGAACCACATGGTCAAGGGGATGCAGAACGGGGCGAAGGTGATCGTCGTCGATCCCCGCCGCACCGTGACGGTGGATAGCTGCGAGCAGGTTGCTGGGGCGGAGAATGTGCTGCACCTGGCGATTGCCAGCGGCTCGGACCTTGCGCTTTTCAACACGCTCTTCACCTATATCGCCGACCAAGGCTGGGTGGACGCAGACTTCATCGCCAAATCGACCTTCCAAGGCGATGTTGCGGTGCCCGAGGATGCCGCGCATCCGGCGTCTCTGGGATCATTCGAGGCCGCTCGCGCAGCCTGCAAGATGAGCCTTGCGGACGGTGCAGCGACCACCGGCCTGACTGAGGCGCAGATCATCCAGGCCGCCGAATGGATCGCCAAGCCCAAGGAGGACGGCAGCCGTACCAAGACTGTCACCGGATATGAGAAAGGCATCATCTGGGGGAATGACAACTACCGCGTCATCGGGGCACTGGTGAACATAGGTCTTGCAACCGGCAACATCGGTCGCGAAGGCGGTGGCGTCTGCCGTCTCGGCGGACACCAGGAAGGCTATTTCCGCCCCTCCGACGCCCATGTCGGCCGCCCGGCACCCTACATCGACCAGCTGATCATCGCGGGCGGCGGCAAGGTGCACCACATCTGGGCCAACGACCACTACAAGACCACGCTCAACGCCGCCGAGTTCAAGCGCGTCTACAACCGCCGCTCGAACATGGTGAAGGAGGCAATGGACGCACGCGCCGGGGCGACCCGGGAGGAGCTGGTCGATGCGATCGTCAGCGCAATCAACGCGGGCGGCATCTTCAGCGTCTGCGTCGACATCATCCACAGCCAAATCGGGCAAGCCGCGCATGTCATTCTGCCGGCGGTGGAGTCGGGCGAGATGAACCTGACCTCGATGAACGGCGAGCGGCGCTTGCGGCTGGTCGAGAAATACATGGATGCCCCCGGATCGGCCCAACCCGACTGCATCATCGCAGCCCGGCTGGCCAATCATCTGGAACGCGTGCTGCGTGAAGAAGGCCGCGCCGAATATGCCGACCAGTTCAAGGGCTTCGACTGGAAGACCGAGGAAGACGCCTTCATGGACGGCTACAACTCGGGCAATCCGGAAGTGACCTACGAGCGGTTGCGGGCTGCCGGCAACGACGGTGTGCAAGAGCCGGTCAAGGGTTATGAAAACGGTGCGCTGGTCGGCACACCGCGCCTGTACGAGGACGGCGTCTTTACGCGCCACGGTCGTGAAGATGGCAAGGCCCTGTTCTGCATGGGCACCTGGCGCGGGCTTCAGGCCCCGGGCAAGGCCCAGCAACAGGCCAACAACCGGTTCCTGATCAACAACGGGCGTGCAAACCTGAACTGGCAAAACTGGTTCCTGGACCAGCAGAACGACTTCGTGATGGACCGCTTCCCGGTTCCGTTCATCCAGATCAATCCCGACGACATGGCCGATCTTGGCCTGAAGCCGGGCGACATGGTCGAGGTCTTCAACGAAGTTGGTGCCACCCAGGCACTCGTCTATCCTGAACCGACTGCCCGGAAGAACGAGACCTTCATGATTTTCGGCGCCCCGAACGGGACGCAGGGGAACGTGATCAACGCCGGCACAAATGAGCTGATCCTGCCGAATTACAAGCAGACCTGGGCCAACATCCGCAAGATCTCGGATGCGACCCCTGCTGCAGCGCGGGTTTCCTACAAGTCGTGGGAAGTGCAGCTCTGAAGCCCTTGCTGCGCCGCCGGCTCCATGTCGGCGGCGCAGCATTTTTTCCACGACGCAGGGGAGGCAGCCGTGAGACTTGCTTATGTAACACTTCAAGGCCGCGGCCGGACCGATGCGCTGATCGCAGCAGTTGCAAACCAATTGCAGATGGACGGACTGCGCCTTGTCGGAACGGTGCAGTCGAACATCGAACGTCCCGACCGCCGCAAGTGCGACATGGATCTGATGATCCTTCCTCAGGGTCCGGTCGTTCGGATCAGCGAGGATCGCGGCGACCTCGCAAGAGGCTGCACCCTCGACTCTGGCGCGCTTGAACAATCGGTCGCCGAAGTTCAGCAGCGCCTATCCGGCTCTGACATGCTCATAGTGAACAAGTTCGGCAAGCGTGAGGCCGAGGGCAAAGGACTGGTCCCCGTCATAGGCGATGCAGTCGATCTGGGTATTCCAATTCTTGTGGGTGTTAACGGCCTCAACCTCGCGGCGTTTCTGTCCTTTGCTGGCGAAGAGGCGACTGCTCTGCCCACCGATGTCGCCAGTGTGGTTCATTGGTGCAGACAATCAATTGTCGCGGAGACGGTGTGATATCTCTG
>CALRKX020000011.1:0-14307 GCA_943368305.1 Erythrobacter sanguineus | reverse complement strand
GGTGCGCAATGGCAGCCGGGGTATGGTCTGGCTGGAACCCATGGCCGAGGTGGAAACTCCCGCTGGCCGTATGGCTTTTGGCCCGATGACCGTGGCGGATGTACCCGCACTGTTCGGTGATCTGGCGCAGCACCCCAAGGCGCTTGGTCTGACCGAGGAACTGCCCTGGATGAAGGCGCAGACGCGCCTTACCTTCTCCCGCGTCGGCGTGGTGGACCCTGTTTCCTTGGATGACTACCGCACCCATGGCGGCCTTGCAGGGCTGGAGCGGGCGCTGAACATGACCGCGCCCGATATGGTGGCCGAAGTCACCGCATCCGGCCTGCGCGGTCGTGGTGGCGCGGGCTTTCCCACCGGCATCAAGTGGAAAACCGTGTCCGAGGCCAAGGCCGACCGCAAATACATCGTCTGCAACGCAGATGAGGGCGACAGCGCCACCTTTGCCGACCGCATGCTGATGGAGGGCGACCCCTTCACGCTGATCGAAGGCATGGCGATTGCCGGTCTGGCATGCGGGGCGACCAAGGGGTTTGTGTATATCCGTTCGGAATACCCAATTGCCATCAGCGTGATGCAAAAGGCGATTGAGGTTGCGCGCGCCGCGGGCGTTCTCGGCTCCTCGGTCCTGCGCCGTGGCCCGGCCTTTGACATGGAGGTGCGCGTTGGCGCGGGTGCCTATGTCTGCGGCGAGGAAACCAGCCTGCTGAACAGCCTGGAAGGCAAGCGCGGCATCGTGCGGGCAAAGCCCCCGCTGCCCGCGCTGGAAGGCTTTCTTGGCAAGCCGACCGTGGTGAACAACGTGATCTCTCTGGCGTCGATCCCGGTGATCTTTGCCAAGGGGGCCGCGTTCTATCAAGGCTTTGGCCTTGGCCGGTCGCGCGGCACGATCCCGCTGCAAATCGCCGGGAACGTAAAGCATGGCGGTCTTTACGAAATCGCCTTTGGTCTGACCCTGGGCGAGATCGTGAACCAGATCGGTGGCGGCACGGCATCGGGTCGCCCGGTCAAGGCGGTGCAGGTGGGCGGACCCTTGGGGGCCTATTTTCCCGTGGGCCTGTTCGACACGCCCTTTGGCTATGAGGAATTCGCGGGCAAAGACGGGCTTATCGGGCACGCCGGTCTGACGGTGTTCGACGACACCGCCGACATGCTGGGCATGGCCCGGTTCGCAATGGAGTTCTGCGCGATTGAATCCTGCGGTAAATGCACCCCCTGCCGCATTGGGGCCGTGCGTGGCGTGGAAACGCTGGACCGTATCGGGCGCGGCGACAGCAGCGCAGTTCCGCTGCTGACTGACCTGTGCAACACCATGAAATCCGGGTCCCTTTGTGCGTTGGGTGGATTTACCCCCTACCCCGTCATGTCCGCGTTGACCCATTTCCCGGATGATTTCGGCCGCGCCAAAGAGGCCGCCGAATGACGGACGAAAAGGTCAAGGGACCGGCCTCCTATTTCCCCTCGATCGAGGCGAAATATGGCCAGCCCATCGCCCATTGGGCCGCCCTGATCCGCGGCCAGGCGGGTCAGAAGCACATGCAGATTGTCGAGTGGCTCAAGTCCGAACACGGCCTTGGCCATGGCCACGCGAATGCGCTGGTCGCCCATACCCTTGCCGAAGACGCAAAGTCTTAAGGAGCGTTGGACATGAAAGACTTCATCATCCCCGATCGCGATTTCGGCACCCCTGCCGCGAAATCAAAGCAGATGGTCACGCTGAACATCGACGGGTTCGATATTACCGTTCCCGAAGGCACCAGCATCATGCGCGCTGCTGCCGAGATCGGCATTTCGGTGCCGAAACTATGCGCGACCGATTCCATCGATGCCTTCGGATCGTGCCGCTTGTGTCTGGTGGAGATCGAGGGCCGCAACGGCACCCCGGCCTCCTGCACCACCCCGGTGGCGCCGGGCCTGAAGGTGCATACCCAGACCGGCAAGCTGAAAACACTGCGCCGTGGCGTGATGGAGTTGTATATCAGCGACCACCCGCTGGATTGCCTGACCTGTTCGGCCAATGGCGATTGCGAATTGCAGGATATGGCGGGGGCCGTCGGCCTGCGTGATGTGCGCTATGATGCGGTGGACACCCATTTCCGGGTGAAAAATACCAGCGGCGAAGCCAATCCGAACTATATCCCGCGCGACGATTCCAACCCTTATTTCAGCTATGACCCGCAGAAATGCATCGTCTGCTCGCGCTGCGTTCGGGCCTGCGAAGAGGTGCAGGGCACCTTTGCGCTGACCATCGAAGGCCGGGGTTTTGACAGCCGCGTATCGTTCGGTGCGAAAACCGACAACGCGCTGGCATCCGATTGCGTCTCTTGCGGCGCCTGTGTTCAGGCCTGCCCGACCGCGACCTTGCAGGAAAAATCGGTGATCGAGATCGGCACGCCAGAGCGGTCTGTCATCACCACCTGCGCCTATTGCGGCGTGGGTTGCAGCTTCAAGGCCGAAATGCGCGGCGACGAACTGGTGCGGATGACCCCCTACAAGCATGGCAAGGCCAACCGCGGCCATAGCTGCGTCAAGGGCCGGTTCGCCTATGGTTATGCGTCGCACAAGGACCGCATCCTGAGCCCGATGATCCGCGACAGCATCAATGACCCGTGGCAGGAAGTTTCCTGGTCCGAGGCGATGGAATTTGCCGCGAACCGCATGAAGGGCATCATTGCCAAGCATGGCAGGAAATCGGTCGGCGTGATCACCAGCAGCCGCTGCACCAACGAAGAAACCTATCTGGTGCAAAAGCTGACCCGTGCGGTATTTCAGAACAACAACACCGACACCTGCGCCCGGGTGTGCCATTCGCCCACCGGCTATGGCCTTGGCCAGACGCTGGGCACCAGCGCTGGCACGCAAGATTTTGACTCGGTTGAAGAAACTGATGTTGTCATCGTCATCGGGGCCAACCCGGCCTCGGGCCATCCGGTCTTTGCCAGCCGTCTGAAAAAGCGTCTGCGCAAGGGGGCCAAGCTGATCGTGGTGGACCCGCGCCGCACCGAGATGGTGGACAGCCCCCATGTCCGCGCCGCGCATCACCTTGCGCTGACCCCCGGCACCAATGTGGCGGTCGTCACGGCGCTGGCGCATGTAATCGTGACCGAAAAACTGTATGATGAGGCGTTCATCCGCGACCGCTGTGACTGGGATGAATTCCAGGATTATGCCGATTTCGTCAGCCAGCCGCAAAACTCTCCCGAGGCGGTCGAACTGCTGACCGGCGTGAAGGCCAGCGAAGTGCGGGCGGCGGCGCGTCTGTTCGCCACCGGCGGCAACGGGTCCATTTATTACGGGCTGGGCGTGACCGAGCATTCGCAAGGTTCGACCACCGTGATCGGCATCGCCAACCTGGCGATGATGACCGGCAATGTGGGCCGCCCCGGCGTGGGTGTGAACCCGCTGCGCGGTCAGAACAACGTGCAAGGCTCTTGCGACATGGGATCTTTCCCGCATGAGCTGCCCGGCTATCGCCATGTGAAAAATGATGACGTGCGCGCAATTTATGAACGTCTTTGGGGCGTGACCATCGACAACGAACCCGGCCTGCGCATTCCGAACATGCTGGATGCGGCGGTTGAGGGCACGTTCAAGGGCCTGTACTGCCAAGGCGAAGACATCCTGCAATCGGACCCCGATACCAAGCACGTCTCGGCCGGGCTGGCGGCGATGGAATGCGTCATCGTCCACGACCTGTTCCTGAACGAAACCGCGAACTACGCGCATGTGTTCTTCCCCGGGTCGTCCTTCCTGGAAAAAGACGGCACGTTTACCAATGCCGAGCGCCGCATCAACATGGTGCGCAAGGTGATGGCGCCCAAGCAAGGCTATGCCGACTGGGAAGTGACCCAGTTGTTCGCCAATGCCATGGGCGCGGGCTGGGGCTACACCCATCCCAGCCAGATCATGGAAGAGATCGCCATGACCACACCGTCTTTTGCCGGCGTGACCTATGAAAAGATCGAAACCATGGGGTCGGTGCAATGGCCCTGCAATGACAAGGCCCCCGAGGGCACGCCGCTGATGCATGTGGACGGGTTTGTTCGCGGCAAGGGACGGTTCATCAACACCGAATATGTGGCGACCGATGAAAAGACCGGCCCGCGTTTCCCGCTGTTGCTGACCACGGGGCGGATTTTGTCGCAATACAACGTCGGCGCACAGACCCGGCGCACCGAGAATGTGGTGTGGCATGATCAGGACGTGCTGGAAATTCACCCCCATGACGCGGAAAACCGTGGCATCAAGGAAGGGGATTGGGTGCGTCTGGCCAGCCGCGCGGGCGAAACCACGCTGCGGGCGACGATCACCGACAAGGTGAACCCGGGTGTGGTTTATACCACCTTCCACCACCCGGATACGCAGGCCAATGTGATCACCACCGACTATTCCGACTGGGCGACCAACTGCCCGGAATACAAGGTGACAGCGGTGCAAATCTCGCCCTCGAACGGGCCGAGCGAATGGCAGGAAGGCTATAACGCCTTTGCCACCCTGTCGCGCCGGATCGCGGCGGCGGAATGATCACCCACCGCCCCCTTGCGCGCCTTGCCTTCGGGCAGGGCCGCGCCTCTGACGGCAGCCGAGAGCTGCCCGAGGAGGTGGCGGTGGCCGTTACCTACAACGGCTCGACCCAAGCCGTGATGATGGCGACGCCCGCCGATCTGACTGATTTCGCCTATGGTTTTTCGCTGACCGAAGGCATTGCAGCGCCGGATGAGATCGACAGTGTCGAGGTGGTTCAGGCAGATATTGGCATTGACCTGCAAATCTGGCTGAAACCGGGGGCCGAAGCGCGGCAAAGCGCACGGCGGCGGTCAATGGCCGGGCCGGTGGGCTGCGGGCTGTGCGGCATCGACAGTCTGGAAGAGGCAGCGCGCAAACCGCATGTGGTTGCCGAACAGGGGTTCACCTTGGCACCCCGGCAGATCATGGCCGCGATGGCAGAGCTGACCGACCATCAGCCCCTGCATGACATCACCCGCGCCGCCCATGCCGCCGCCTTCTGGGCCCCGGGCGCAGGCATCCTTGCCGCGCGAGAGGATGTGGGCCGCCACAATGCGCTGGACAAGCTGATCGGCGCGCTGGCCCGTTTACCTGTTGACAGGGCCCCGCATCTTGACGGGGCGCTGGTACTGACCTGCCGCACCTCGATCGACATGGTGCAAAAGGCGGCTGCCGCCGGGTTTCCCATGATCATCGCCGCCTCGGCCCCGACCGCCACCGCCGTTGATATGGCCGATGCGGCGGGCATCACCCTGATCGGCCTTGCCCGCAAGGACGGTTTCGAAGTGTTGACCCATTCCCACCGCATTGCCCCCGAGGAGGCTGCCCATGTCGCATGACGCGCCCCATGCCAAGCTGGTCTATATGGCCAACCAAATTGCCAAATTCATGGAATCCAAGCCCCATGATCAAGGGATCGAAGGGCTGGCTTCTCATATAAATGACTTTTGGGAACCCCGGATGCGCCGCCACCTGTTCGAGGTGCTGGACGCAGGTGGCAATGGCTTGCGCCCGCTGGTGCTGGATGCAGCCGTGAAAATCCGCCGTCCGGCAGAGGCCGCCTGACGGCTAGAGGTGCTTTCGCACCAGCGCCATATAGGTGAAGGTTCCGGTCAGAAAGCCCGCTGCCGCCAACAGGGCAGCCATGGTCATCTGGCGGGAATCGGCGCTGCTGGCCGACAGGGCCAGATAGCCGAAGGCCCAAAAGCCTGACCAACTGATCACGCAGATCAGGGCAATCAATTTGCTCACGGCAGCTCCTCCCAAAGCGTTGTGCGGCGGCAGAATAGCGCGGCGATGGGGTGAGTCTAAGAAATTCGTTGCTGCGGCGCGGCGATTGCGACGAAGGCCGCCAGATGATCTTGCGTCCGCACCATTTGGCCAGACAAGACGGCGCCAGACGGAAATGGCGCGACAGCGCGGGTAAACGCGGCCCCGAAACGGTTGCCCTGCCAGATCAGCCGCAGGGTCTGAAAATCAAAAAGCTGCTGGCTCAGGGCATATTGCGCTTTGTAGGCAGCCTCTTTGGCGACAAAAAGGGCGAGGGCCGATTGCCCGTCGGCCACCTTTTCCCCTTCGGCCAGCAGGCTTGGCCACAGCGCAGGGTCAAGGTCTGCGACCGGCTCCGCGTCCAGCCCCAGCCCCGCCCAGTGCCGTGTTTGGCCCATGACGGCAAGGCAGGCCCCGGTGCAATGGGTGATCGAGCCGCTCAGACCGCGGGGCCAGATGGGCGCACGGTCAGGCCCTGCTGGAATGGCCGCCGGTTCGCAGCCAAGTGCCCGCATGGCCGCGCGGGCCGCAGAGCGACCGGCGGCAAACTCCTCCAGCCGCCGGGGCACCGCCGCCCCGGTCTGTTCGCCCGGCCAAAGCGCGCCACCATCTGGTGCTGCAATCGCCACACCCGCAGGCAGCACCCGTTGCAAGGCCGCCAGAAGGTCAGGCATCCGCCCCAGTCCGCCGCGCCCGCATGGCCAGCCGCCGCGCCATCGCATCGTTACGGGCATCGGCCCGATCCGACAGCGCCTGCGCAGGGGCCTGCGACGAGGCCTGAACCACTGCCGGTTTGGGCCCGTCATCCAGATGCTTCGCCAACGCCGACAAGGTGGGAAAGCGGAAGATGTCAGTGATCGACAGCTTTTTGATGCCCAACCCGTCGCGAATCTCACGGTGGGCCTGCACGGCCAGAAGGCTGTGGCCGCCCAGCGCAAAAAAGTTGTCGCGGCTGCCGACCTTGGGCACGCCCAGAACCTTTTGCCAGATCGTGGCCAGTTGCGCCTCGATCCCTTCATCCGGGGCGACGAAGGCTTCGGTCGCCACGGGGGCGGCATTGGGCGCGGGCAGGGCCTTGCGGTCAACCTTGCGGTTGGGCGTCAGCGGGAAGCTGTCAAGCCGGATGAAATGCGCGGGCACCATATGTTCGGGCAAGGCGGTGGCCAGCGCGGGCCGCAGGGCGGCCTCGGTCGCGGTGCCGCTGTAATAGCCGACCAGACGCAGATCGCCGGGCGTGTCTTCGCGCGCCATCACGACGGCTTGGGTTACACCGGGCTGACCTTCCAGCACCGCCTCAATCTCGCCCAGCTCAATCCGGTAGCCGCGCAGCTTCACCTGAAAATCGGTGCGCCCGATGTAGTCGAGCTTGCCATCGGCCCGCCAGCGCACCAGATCGCCGGTCTGATACATCCGCGCATCCCAGGGGGCGGCGCGGTCTGGCGTAACAAAGGGGTCGGGCTTGAACCGTTCCGCCGTCAGATCGGCGCGCTGCCAATAGCCGCGCGTCACGCCATCGCCGCCGATCCAAAGCTCTCCGGGCACACCGGGGGGCACGGGGCGTTGTGTGTCATCCAGCACATACATCTGCTGGTTCACCAAGGGCCTGCCGATATTCTGGATGCCATCGTCATGGCCGACCTCTTCCACGCTGGACCAGATGGTGGTTTCGGTCGGGCCATACATGTTCAGGATGCGCGCACCCGTGGCCTTGCGCAGATCGGCCACCTGCGCCCCTGGCAACGCCTCGCCCCCCACCATCAGGGTTTTAAGGCCCGACAGGGCGCCACGCGCTTCGTCGTTCATCGCGATCATCCGCGCCATCGACGGGGTGCATTGCAGATGGGTGACGTTGTGGCGGATCAACTGGGCGGCGATGGAGTAATCGTCCTCCTCTACCCCGCCACCGGCGTTGGCGCGTTTCACCACCTCGGCCAAGGGATAAAGGCCCTCCAGCACCTTTTCCGGCGCGATGCCGTAATCGATCAGGCAGGCAACCTCGCCCACGCCAATGCGCTTGAGCTGTTCGACGCGGGCGATGGCGTCATCCACCGTGCCGAACAGGCCGGAATCGTCGAAGTACCGCTGAAACGCGAAATCGAGGATCGCGGCGTTTTCTTCGTCCGACAGAGTGCGCAGGTCGATGTCCATCGGGTTGGTCACGCCTGCCGGTTTCTTGAAAGCCGGAAAGGCCCAGGCGTATTGCTTTACCAGCCCGACGGCGGCGCCCAGATAGGCCTTCATCGGGCCTTCGGCCACGCGGCGCACCTGATCGCGGTCGCGGCCGACATAGGTGTGCAGCATCAGGGTGACGATACCGGTTTGCGGGTCATACCCGGCCTTGGCGCGGGCCTCGCGGTAGATCTTGATCTTGGTTGCCACCTCATCGACCGACTGGCCCAGAAGGTGCGTAAGCACGTTGGCGCCCAGTTCCCCCGCCTCTCGCCATGTCTCGGGGTTGCCTGCGGTGGTAACCCAGAGCGGTAGCTCTTTCGAAACGGGGCGCGGCTGGGTTTTCACGGTGAACAGGCTGCCATCGGCCTTGGGGAAATCAACCCCCTCACCCCGCCACAACCGGCGCACCTGATCGGCGGCGGCATACATGGCGGCCTTGTTGTCGGGGGGCGTGTTTTCCGGGCGCAGCACGAAATCTTCGGGCTGCCAGCCGCTGGCAATTGCCAGCCCGGTGCGGCCGTTGGTCAGGTTGTCGATCACCGCCCATTCCTCGGCGATCCGGGCGGGGTGGTGCAGGGGCACAACGCAAGACCCGGCGCGCACACTGATATTTTTCGTGACCGCCGCCACGGCCGCGCCCGTTACCGACGGGTTCGGATAGGGGCCACCAAAGGCATGGAAATGGCGCTCTGGCGTCCAGACCGCCACGAAGCCGTGGGTATCGGCAAAGCGCGCGCCTTCCAGCAGCAGTTCGTATTTCTTGGGTCCGACGCCATCGTCATTGCCCCAATAATAGATGGAAAAATCCATCTTCTTGGCCGATGTGATCCGGCCAGAAGACACCAAGGCGCGGTTTTCATCAGAGGAGATCACCACCTTGAAACCGCGCGCCAGCGTCCAGAACAGTTCCAGCACCGAAATGTCGAACGACAGCGAGGTGACGGCCAGCCACACCCCGCCATCGGGGCCGATGCGGTCATCCATCCCGGTGAAGAAATTGGCGACGTTGCGATGTTCGACCATCACGCCCTTGGGGCGCCCGGTCGAGCCGCTGGTATAGATCATATAGGCAATGTCGCCCGGGCCAACGCCGGATGCGGGGTTGGTTGCCGGGGCCAGCGCAAGGCGGCCATCGGTATCGAGCTCCAGCACCTGCGCCGAATGGGCAGGCAAGGGCAGGCCCGATTGCGTCACCACCACCGGACAGGCGGAATCTTCCAGATAAAGGGCGATGCGGTCGGCGGGATAGGCCGGGTCCATCGGCACGTAGGCGCCGCCCGCCTTTTGGATGGCCAGCGCACCGATCACCAGATCAAGGCTGCGGCGGCAATACAGGCCCACCAGCATGCCGGGCGTGACGCCCATCGACATAAGCACATGGGCGGCGCGGTTGGCGCGGGTGTTCAGTTGCGCATAGGTCAGCGACTGGCCTTCGCAGACCAGCGCGATGGCGTCAGGGGTGCGGGCCGCCTGTGCCTCGAATGCCTGATGCACGCAAAGCGGGCTGCGGGGGCCAAGGGTGGCGTTCCAACCGGTGGTGACCTGGGCCTCTTCCGCCTCGGACATGCTGGGCAGGGCGGCAAAGGGGGTATCGGGCGCGGCTTTGGCAAGGGCATCGGCCAGCGCGCCGATGCGGGTGGCAATGGCTTTCGCCTCTGCCTCGGGCAGACGCGCGGCATTGAAATGGAAGGCCGTGGGGGTCAGCGTGATCACGCTGCCGGGCACGGCCGCGCCTTCGGCAAGGGCGAGTTGCGGGGCAACCACGCCTTGCAGCGCGGTATCGCGGGTCATCAGGTCCAGTGCAAAGGCCGGGGTAGCGCGGCCTTTGGCAAGAGCCGCCTCCACGGCGGCCTTCGCCGTGGACAAAGTGCCGGCGGTCGGCACGGTCAACGGCACCCAGTCTGACAGATAGCCCGGCAGGCCAGCGCCGCCGCCAAAGGCCAGGCTGGGATCAGACAGGCCAAGCCCGCGCGCCGCAGCCAGCGCAAGCAGGGCCAGATCGCCCGACAGGGGCAGGCTGCGCCAGTCAGGCACGGTGGCAGAAGAGGCACCGTGCACTGCTGCTGGGTTCATCGCCTTCAGCCCCTTGCGCACCGCAAGCTCACCCGGAGCCACGGCGGCAAGGGCGGCGGTCAGGCGCGCAGCTTCATCGCTGGTCAGCAGCGGCAGGGCGGATTCGGTGATGGTGGATGGGCAGATCGCCCCGCCCTTGCTCTGGCAGGTCAGCCGGTTCAACCGCACGGCGCCACTGGCGCAGGCCACCACCAGCCCTTCGGTCGTGGCCGCCAGAACCTGGCCGGGGGTGCCCTGGCCCGCCTCGACCTCTGCCGTGCCGACGTTCAGCACACGGGTGCCGGTAAAGATCTTGGCGGTGGCAACCGGGTTCCAGTACCTGCCATGATCCAGCGCGCGGACCATGCGCGCCACCTGCTGTGCCGGTTGCGCAAAATCCAGCCGCCCCATGGCTGCGGGCCGGTCGCTGCGCAGGTGCAGGCCCCGGCGCGACAGGTCTTGCGGCTGGCGGCGCAGGCCATTGGCCAACTGATCCAGCACGGCGGGAAAACTTTCCAACGCCGCTTCGAAACAACGGGTATTCAGGGTCAGCGCGGTGTCGTTCGGGGCGATGTCGAACCGGCGGGATTCAAGAATATCACCCTCATCCACGCCGCCTTCGATCAGGTGCCAGGAAATGCCGTGCTGCGTGGCCCCGGCAAGTATCGACCAGACCGGCGCGTTCAGACCGGCATGTTCGGGCAGCGGACCATCGTGAAAGTTCACCGCCCCTTTGCTGGCCATGGCCAGAACCTGCGCGGGCACCACGGTCAGGTTCGCCACCGACAAAAGCCAATCCACCTGGGTTCCCGCCAGCGCCGCCCAATCGCCCGCATCAACGATGCGAATGCCGTTGCCCGCCGCCCATTTGCGCACCTCTGGCTGGCGCGAGACCACGGCGGCGATGCGATGCCCGCGCGCCAGAATTTGCGCGCCGCATTCGCGGGTCAGGGTTTCATTGCCAATCAGCAAAACAGAAAACTGGGTCATACTCACTCCTTCCCGCCCGACGGGCGGAGGCCCCTATTCGGCGGGGCGCGTCTGGTTACGGGCCAAATCTGCACCGCGCCCGGCGAAAAGCGCGCGGGTATGATGCTTGGCCATGTCACGAAGGTAATGCGGCGGATCGCCCCTGTCCTTGCGCTGGATCACAAGACGCAGCCGCCACAGGGCACCGCCCAACAATGCGGCCAGCGTTGCGCCCAAGGCATAGGCGGTTCCGTGGTTTTTCTGGAAATAGTGCCAGCGAGAATCCAGCCAAAAGCGCGGAATCCGCTGCCAGCCGCCCATCCCGGTTGAAACCGAGCCGATATGCACCACGACCGATTCGCGCACATAATCGGTGGGCCAGCCCGCAAGGGAGGCACGGCGGCAAAGATCGGTTTCCTCGAAATAGAGGAAAAAGGTTTCGTCAAACGGGCCGATCCGATCCAGCACATCCATCCGCATCATCAGGCTGGCGCCGGCCAGCCAATCGACGCGGGTGGTGGCGTCGGGAATGGGACGGGCGACGATGCTGTTTTCCAACAGGCGGCTGACCGGGCCAAAACGGGTATGCGCCTCGAACTCACCAGCGACCGAGGGAAAGCGGAAGGCGGTGCGGTGGGGTACACCATCCTCACCTTGAATGAAACTGCCGGCAAAGCCCGTGGCCGGATGCGCCAGAAGATGGTCGCGCAGCGCGCGGATCGCGCCGGGTTCGGGAAAGGCATCAGAGTTCAGGATATAGACGAAATCGGGCCGCCCACCGCCCGGCAAACCGGCGCGGATGCCCACATTGTTGCCCGCGCCAAAGCCGCCGTTGCGGCCAGACTGAATCACCCGCACCTGTTGCGGCCCCGTATCCCAGCCCCGCGCGGCAACCTGTGCCGTCATCGTTTCGAACGAACCATCGCCGGAATCGTTATCCACGATCACCAGTGCGCCGTCGATTCCGTCCAGCGCGCGCAAGGCAGCCTGGGCCGATTGCAGCGTCATATCGGCTGTGCGCCAGTTCAGGATTACCGTCAGAAGGCTGGGCATCATTCGGCCGCCAGACTGCGGAAGGGCACCACCTGACCGGGCCCGCCCTCGGCTGCGGCAATGGCGGCGCGCATCTTGGCGGCAAGCACGCGGACATTGGGTTCCAGCACCATGGAATCGTGATCGCCCGGCACCTCGGCCACCTGCAAGGCGGGGGCAAAGCGTGTCAGGTCATTGTCGGGGAAGACATATTCCTTGGCCGCCGACACCCAGCGCCCGCCCGTCACCTGCCATTTGCGGTCCAAGGGCGGGCGGTACATCACCGTTGCCCCGGCGCGCTGCGGCAGGTCATAGAGGGCGATGGCATCGCGGAACGCCGCCTCGATTTCCGCATTGTGGAACTGCGCGGCACCGGCTGTTTCGGGGGCAAGACGCCTGGTCTTTTCCCACTCCCAGCGATTGCGCGCCCATTCCAGCACATAGCCGGGGCCTTTGGCACTCAATTCGGCCAGTTTGATGATCGCCTTATCCGGGCGCGACAAAGACGGACGCACCGGCAACGGCGTATCCAGCAGCACCAGCAGGGACACCTCTTCGCCCGCACCCTCTAGCTGACGCGCCATTTCCCAGGCGGTCAGCCCACCGCCCGAGAAGCCGCCCAGAAGATAGGGGCCATGGGGCTGCACCTGCCGCAATTCGGCGATGTAATCCGTCGCCGCCTCTGGGATGGTGCGGTGGGGTTGGTCTTCACCCAGCAAGCCGCGCGCCTGAAGGCCATAGAACGGCCGGTCGCCGCCCAAAAGCTGCGCAAGGTGGCGCAGGTTCAAGACGTTGCCGAACATGCCCGCCACCAGGAAGAAAGGGCGGCGCTGACCGCCCTCGCCTTCGTGCATGGGCACCAGATGGGTAAAGCGGCGGCGCGGCGCGGCGGTTTGGGTGGAGAGCGTATCGCCCTCGCCCACCTCGGCCGCGATCAGTTTCGCGCAAGCTGCGATGCTGGGGGCTTCGAACAGGACCGAGATCGGAAAATCGACGCGGAAGGTTTTCTTGACCATCGCGAACAGGCGCACGGCGATAAGGCTGTGGCCGCCAAGGTCAAAGAAGCTGTCTTCGACGCCAACCTTGCCGACACCCAGCAGCTCTTGCCAGAAGCCGACCAAGGTACGTTCGATGTCATTCCTCGGCTCGACATAGGCGGTGTCAAGGTCCGGGCGGTCAAAGGACTGGCCTTCCACCTTGGCCGCTTCGGCCTCGGCCGTCTGGCGCACCAGGGCGGGCAGGTCGAGCGAGGAAACGATGATCTGGCTTTGCCCGGTGGCAACCGCACGGGCAAAGGCCTCTGCCCCTTCTTCCGGGCGGATGCCTTGGGTAAAGCTGTGCATCAACCGTTCCTCGGCAGGCGACAGGGCGCGGCCATTGCGCGGGCCTTCGTCAAAGCCCAGTTCGCGCGCATCGGGGCGGGGAAAGGACAGCTCGCCCTCCAACCGGCGGATCGTGAAGCCCTCGATTTCAACGCACACCTCGCCCTCGGGCGTGGCCAGCGTCACGTCGAACCGCGCTGTGGGGCGGTCGGCGCGGTTTTCGGCGGCGTTGCGGATATGGCTGACGATATCGGCGGGCAGCGGGCGCAACACGCGCACCGCGCCATAGCTGACCGGCACCCACAGGTGATCAGGCCGATAGCCGGTGATCAGGCCCATGGCCCAACCGGTTGCAAGGTCCATCAGGGCGGGGTGGACCAGCCAGCCCTGATCAGGTTCGGCCCGGAAGGGGGTGGGCAGGGTCAGACGCGCCAAGCCCTCGCCCGCGCCGATGCTGCGCGACCGCAGCACCCGCCAGCGCGGGCCAAAGGCCAGATGCGCCTCTTGCGGGCTGGGCATACCGTCGCCCAGTTCGGGCGCGGGAAGGCGTGCGGCGATGGCGCCGGGGTCGATGCGGCGCGGCTGTTGGGCCAGCGGCATGATGGCGGCCTGCGCATGCAGAACCCAACCCGTGCGGCCCTGATGAGGGATGCCAGAGCGGAGTTCGAAGCCATAGCCCTGATCGCTGCGGGCCAGCGTGGCGCGAATAGGCCGGACCTCGCCATTCGCCACATCCAGCGCGCGGAAGAAGGTCAGGTCGCTTATCTCAAACGGCCCGGCCTCGCCTTGGGCGCGCATCGCCTCGGCCACGATCTCCAAGTATCCGGTGCCGGGGATCAGCGCTTGGCCCGATTTGGTGCGGTGGCCGTCCAGCACCCAGCGGTCCATGCCGTAATCGGCGGTGAACATGCGGTTGCCGGTGGCATCAAAGCTGGCCTCATCCAGCATGGGGGCCTTGATCGCCACCCTTGGCGGTGCGGGCCGGTCG
>CALRKX020000010.1:0-14679 GCA_943368305.1 Erythrobacter sanguineus | reverse complement strand
CACTTGACAGTCGCGCCGCCGGGGTTGTCGCCGGGTGGGAGGCGAATGGCACCGCGCAGGCCGCCTTGGCGCGGACGGGCCAGATGCCCCATGCCTCTGCTCCCGCCGCCCTGCTGGAATGGGTGCGGAGGAACGAGCCCGACCGCTTTGCCCGCATCGGCCATGTGTTGGCCTGCAAGGACTGGCTGCGCTATTGCCTCACAGGCCGGATCGGCACCGATCTGACCGAGGCCAGCACCTCGTTCACAAACGTGCGGACGCAAGGGTATGACAGCGATATTCTGTCTCTGTTCGGCCTACAGTCCCTGCCTTGTGCCTTGCCAGAGGTGGCTCGCCCCGATGAGGTTGTAGGCCACATCAGCGACATGGCGGCACGGCTGACCGGGCTGCGTGTGGGCACGCCGGTGGTGGCGGGGCTGCATGATGTGACCGCCTCGGCCCTTGGGATCGGCGGGCACGGGCTGGGCCAGATCGCGATTGTCGCGGGCACCTATTCGATCAACGAAACCGTGTCACATGCGCCCAAAACCGATGCGCGCTGGTTTTGTCGCAACGGGCTGCGGCTGGGGGAGTGGAACAACATGTCCATCTCACCTGCCTCTGCCGCGAATTACGACTGGTTTCTGGATACGCTCTGCGCCCCCGAGCGGACCAGCGCCGAGGCCGGGGGCGGATCGCTCCACGACCGGATCGGGCAAGAGGTGCAGGCGGCGCTGGACCGCCCTTCGACCGTGCTGTTTCACCCCTATCTATACGGCTCCCCACATGGGGCGGGAGCCAGCGCCGGTTTTCTGGGCCTGCGCGGCTGGCATGACCGGGCCGACATGCTGCGCGCGGTGATCGAGGGCATTGCCTTCAACCACCGGGTTCATGTCGATGCGCTGCGCGCCGGGTTCAACGCCGGTATCGCCCGGCTGACGGGCGGCATTTCGCGCAATCCGGTTTTCGCCCAGATCTTCGCCGATGTGCTGGATATGCCGGTCTCGGTCAGCCAGACCGAAGAGGCCGCCGCATGGGGCGCGGTACTTTGTGCGGGCAGCGGCGTGGGTCTGTTCCCCAGCCCCACCGCCGACCCGCGTGACCTTGCTGCCCTTGGCCAGACCTACCAACCCGATCCGGCCCGCAGCGCCGACATGGGTCGGCGTTATGCCCTGCATTGCGATATCGCCGCCAGCCTTGCACCGCTGTGGCCACGGATCGAAAGCCTTGCCGAAGGGCATTTGCCATGACTGCCGACGCCCGTCGCGACCAGATCGCCGCCTATGTCGCCCAGCGGGGCGAGGTGCGGGTTGAGGAACTGGTCTTGGCCTTTGGCGTCTCGCGCATGACGATCCATCGCCATGTTGAAGAGCTTGCCCGCCAGGGGGTGCTGCGTAAGTTGCACGGTGCTGTCAGCGCCCAGCCTTCAGGCATTTACGAATCCCTGTTCGGCTTTCGCCAGACCCACGCCACGGCGGCGAAACAGGCCATTGCGCGCGCCGCCGCCGCCGAATTTCGGCCTGGCGAGATCGTCGTGCTGGACGATTCCACCACGGTCGCGGCGCTGCTGCCTCATGTGGCAAAAGCGGCGCCGTTGACGGTGATGACCAACAGTCTGGCCCACGCGCCCGTGCTTGCCGACATGGACGAGGTGCGCCTGATCGCCCTGGGGGGCGAGTATCATCCGACCTACAACGCCTTCATCGGGCATCTGTGCGAAACGGCGTTGGCGCAGGTTCGGGTGAACCTGGCAATCTGCTCGGCCTCGGCAATCTCGGGTCATGCGGCCCTGATACAGGACCCGCAGGTGACGCGGGTCAAGCAGGCGATGCTGGCCGCAGCGGCCCGCAAGGTGCTGTTGGTCGATGCCACCAAGTTCGGCAAAGTCGCGCTGCATCTTCTGGCCGACCTGACGCACTTCGATGCGATTTATACCGATGGGACGCTGCCACAGGATGTTGCGCAACGCTTGCGGGACGCAGGCACAGAACTGGTTCAGGTGACGGTGAAATGACGACGGAAGACATTGATGTTCTGATCATCGGTGCAGGCATCAACGGTGCCGGGCTGTTTCGTGATCTGTGTGAACAAGGGGTCAAGGTTGTCCTCCTGGACAAAGGAGATTTCGGATCGGGCACCTCTGCAGCACCCTCCCGACTTATTCATGGCGGACTCAAATATCTGGAAACGGGTGAGCTGGGACTGGTCGCGCAATCGACGCTGGAGCGGAATCTGCTGCTGAAAAACGCACCGCATTATGTTCGGCCACTGCCAACGGTGATCCCGATCTTTTCGTGGTGGAAGGGGGTTCCCGCCGCGATCCGCACGCTGTTCGGGTCAACCACCGCGCCGCGCAGCCGGGGGGCGGTGCTGATCAAGATCGGCCTCGCGCTGTATGATTTTTATGGGGCCCGCCATCGGGTCATGCCGCGCCATGCCCTGTGGTCAAAGGCGCGCGCCTTGCGGGAAATTCCGCCCCTGACGCCCCGGATCGTGGCAGCCGGCACCTATTTTGACGCGACTGTAAGCCACCCCGAACGGCTGGTGCTGGAACTGATCGAGGATGGTCTGCGCGCCAACCCGGCCAGCGATGCGCTGAACCATGCCACGCTGCAAGGCACGGACGGGCAGGTGATTCAGGTTCAGGCGGCTGACGGGTGCGCGCGCAGCTTGCGGCCCAAGGTCGTGGTGAACGCGGCAGGCCCCTGGATCGATCTGGTCAACGCCCGTCTGGGCGCGGCCTCGCATTTGATTGGCGGCACCAAGGGATCACATATCCTGTTGAACCATCCTGATCTGATCCGCGCCCTCAATGGCCGGATGATCTATTTCGAGGCGGATGACGGCCGCATCTGTCTGGTCTTCGACTATCTGGGCCGTGCTTTGGTCGGCTCTACCGATCAGCGGGCGGCGGACCCTGACAATGTGCGCTGTGACGAGGATGAAATCGACTATTTCCTGCAAAGCCTGCAAAGCCTGCTGCCCGGCTTGCGCTGTGATCGCAGCCAGATCGTTTATGCCTATGCCGGTATTCGCCCGTTGCCGGCCGCGGACGGAACGGCGGTCGGGCTGATCAGCCGTGATCATTCTGCTCCGGTGATCGAGCCTGCGGGCGACCGGCAATGGCCCATCATCTCGCTGGTGGGCGGCAAATGGACAACCTTTCGCGGCTTCGCCGAAGAGGTGGCCGATCAGCTTCTGGCCCGGCTGGGTGCCGCCCGCCGCGTCAGCACGCAGGGCCTGCCGATTGGCGGGGGCCGGGGGTATCCGACAGATGCACCGCAGGCCTGGGTGGCGGGAGCGGCGGCTGAGTCTGGGTCAAGCCCCGGTCGGGCAAAGGTGCTGCTTGATCGTTATGGCACCAAGGCGACCGCCATCTTGCACGCCGAAGGTGTGGCGCCGGATTTTCTGGCCGATGTGCCCGGCTATTCCCGGCAAGAGCTGGACTGGATCACCCGCAACGAGCGCGTGGTCCATCTGGAAGATCTGGTGATGCGACGCACCGCCCTTGCGATTGCCGAAGGGTTGTCCGCGCGGGGGCTGGCCGAAGCCGCCGACATTGCAGCAAGCGTCCTGGGCTGGCAGCCGCAGCAGCGCGACGCCGAGGTTCGCCAGACCCGGACGGTTCTTGAAAACCGGCATCACATGATTCTGGGCTGAGATTACGGCCTTTCCCGCAAGTGCAGGCATTTGCGCTTGGCCCTCTTGCAAAACCCGGCGCGGCAGAGTAACCCGCGCTCACGGTCGGAGCGTAGCGCAGTCTGGTAGCGCACCTGCTTCGGGAGCAGGGGGTCGGAGGTTCGAATCCTCTCGCTCCGACCAATTTCCCGCAATATCCCGAACATGTAGCGACGTCCAAAAGGCGTCATCCAGCGCATTGACTGCATTGTCATCGGCGCAGATGCACAGGGGCGGTGAATCACCTGCCCAAATGTCCTGAAACCATACCCTCGAGACCGATGCCGAAGGATGCTGCCGCGAAGGCGTGCCGATGCTTCCGGCTCTTGGCCTATGCCTCGCTGCCAAGCGGTGCCAGGAACCGTTGCGACAACGGGATCGAGGCCGCGCCCAGCGTCCGGGCCTGATCGCCGATGGTGCCCTCGACGACGTCGGGTTGTTCGATTCCCGAGAAATCCAGCGTTTGCAGCGCGGCGCGGACGGCGGCAACCAGCTCTGCCCGCCAGTCAGCGGGCAGCCAGCCGTCGATGATCAGTGCCCTGATATCAACCACGGCCGTCACGGACAGGGCGGCATGGGCGATGCCGGCCGCCGCCGCCGAAATCCAGTCGCAGCGAATCTGCTGTGGCACCGGCCAGTCATGGGCGCGGTCCCAGATGGCGCGCGCATCATGGCCACCTGCCCGCATCAGATGCTCCAGCCGGGCCAGAGAACCGACATTTATCAGTTGGTGCATCCCGCCATCGGCTCGTGGCACCGGCAGCGAAGCGACCGCAGCCGCATTGCCCGACGGTCCGATATGCAGCTTGCCGTTCAGGACCAGCCCGCCGCCGATGAAATGGGCGATGAACAGGTGAAGGAAATCGGCAGGCCGATCCTCGCGGCCAAAGATCAGTTCGGCACCGCAGGCGGCGGTGGCGTCGTTCTGGATATAGGTTGGCAGGCCAGACAGGGCCGCAATCTCGGCCTGAATGTCGCGATGGCGCCAGGCGTCCATTTCGGCCTGCGGCGCGCCGACGAATTGCGCCCAGTTCCACAGTTGAAAGGGCATGGCGATGCCGATGCCCGCAATGCGCCCCGTCCGTTCGGCGGGCAGGCTTGCAGCCAGATCGGGCAGCGCATGGCCAACGAAATCCATCACGACGCCGGGTGTAGGATAGGGATAGGTATGACGCTTGAGCCCCACGGTCTGGCCGATGAAATCCATCAGCATCAGGTCGGTTGACCTGCGACCGATCTTCAGCCCCAGAAAATACGCCCCGTCCGGCGCAAGGGCCATCGGCACCAGTGGCTGGCCAACCTTGCCGCGCACCTTTTCGCGCCGCACCAGCAGGCCGTCATCCTCCAGCGCCCGCATGATGACCGAGACGGTTTGCGCCGAAAGGCCCGTCATGCGGGCGATATCGGTCTTGGCCAGCGCGCCATGTGACCGAACCAGCGAAAGAACCAACCGTTCGTTCTGCGCCCGCATCCCTGCCTGATTGGTACCGCGCAAGACGATGTTATCGGTAGCCACGCGATCAGCCAAGGTCTCTGGCGTCAGGTGCAAGGTTCCATCCTTAGTTCTGGCCATCGGGCAAGATTACCCCTTTGCGCAGGATGACATTGGCGAACAGCGCGCGCTCTCCCGTTGCGAAAATGCAGTATGCGGACTTGATCCTGGGGTAAAGCTGATCGCCGCCCAGCGGACGGACGGTAAAGGCGGGTGCAAGGCGCGCGCAGGTGGCGTCTATGCTGTGGTGGATGGGGGCAAGCTGGGCAGGATCGTTGTTCAGCGCGGCGCGGAACACCGCATCCGGAACGGCATCGTCCAGTGGCAACACAGCCAGAATCGCCTCCAGCACCGCCAACATGCCGTGGCCATCGGCGCGCACCAGACGGCGGGCATGTTCCTGCGCGGGGTAGTTGGCGTCCACCAGGGCCACCTCATCCCCATGCCCCATGGACCGCAGCGCAAAAAGCGCATCGGGCGACAGCAGCGGTGGGATGCCGATCAGCATCATTGATATCCTTGTTGCCTGTATTCTGGGCAAAGCCTGCATCAGCTTGGCTGGCGCGTCAATAATAAATCACTGTGATTTATCTATTGACGCAAGGCAGGGAATCACGCCATGTTGCGGCCATCGGCGGCCGTTCGGGAAAACAGAGCCGCCGGATCTGCGGATTACGCTTTCGGGAGGATTGCGAATGAAACTGAAAACCACTGCCCTGCTGGGCGCGGCGGCGTTTGCCCTTATGGCCGGTTCGGCCTCGGCTGCCGATCTGGTGTGCCTGATCACCAAGAACAACACCAACCCCTTCTTCGTGAAGATGAAAGAGGGTGCCGAGGCCAAGGCCAAGGAACTGGGAATGGATTTCCAGGCATATGCCGGTGAAAAAGACGGCGATGCCGGCCCGCAGTTGACGGCAATTGAAAACTGCGTTGCCGCGGGCGCCAAGGGTATCCTGATCACTGCCTCTAACGACTCGGTGGCACCCGCGCTGAAAGATGCCCGCGCTGCCGGCATTCTGGTCATCGCGCTGGATACGCCGATCGCCGATGCCGATGCGCAGGACATGACCTTTGCCACCGACAACTTCCAGGCAGGTCTGCTGATCGGCCAATGGGCCAAGGCGCAGATGGGGGATGGCGCTGCCACCGCCAAGATCGCCATGCTGGACATCAACAAGGACAACATCTCGGTTGACGTGCAGCGCGACACCGGCTTCCTGAAGGGTTTTGGCGTCGAAGTGCCGGACCTGAAGGTGATGGGTTCCGAAACCGATGCCCGCGTGATCGGCCATGAATCGTCGGAAGCCAGCGCCGAAGGCGGCCAGCGTGCCATGGAAACCCTGCTTGCCAAGGATCCGGGCATCAATGTGGTTTACACCATCAACGAGCCCGCCGCCGAAGGGGCCTTCCAGGCGCTGAAGGCTGCCGGAAACACCGCATTGGTGGTTTCGGTTGATGGCGGCTGCCCCGGCGTGAAGAACGTCCAGTCGGGCGTGATTGGCGCCACCTCGCAGCAGTATCCGCTGGATATGGCGTCGAAGGGCGTCGATGCGGTCGCTGCCTTTGCCAAGGACGGCACCAAGCCTGCCGCCTCGGAAGGGCTGGGCTTCTTCAACACCGGCGTCAACCTGGTGACCGACAAGCCGGTCGATGGCGTGCCTTCGATCGACTCGGCCAAGGGGCTGGAGCTGTGCTGGGGCTGACCCGACAGATCTTTTGATCCGGGTGAATTGCGTGAAGGGCGGCTTTGGGTCGCCCTTCTTCACAAGGCGGGATTGTCCGCCGGGTTTTCTCCAAGGAAGGGGGCATCTGCGCGATGAGCACGGAAACCACGCCAACCAAGACGGTCTCTGATTATGAGGCCGTGCTGAACAAGGCGGATACCGCCGTGGCCAGCTTTCAAAAGGATGACAACACGCTGATGCACCGCGCCCGAGGCGTGCTGCGCAACAACCCCACGCTGATCCCGGCGCTGGTGTTGCTGACGGCGGTCCTGATTTTCGGCATCATTGCCGACAATTTCCTGAAGATCGGCGCGCTTTCGACCATTCTCAAACAGGTGACGGTCACCGGCTTCATCGCATTGGCGCAGACGCTGGTCATTCTGACCGCCGGGATCGATCTGTCGGTCGGAGAGATTCTGGTTCTCTCCTCGCTGATCATGGGCAACCTTGCGGTGAATGCGGGGCTACCGGTCGGCATTGCCGTGATCATCGGCATGTTCTTTGCCCTGCTCATGGGGCTTTTGAATGGTGTCTTGATCGCCAAGATCAAGCTGCCGCCCTTTATCGTGACGCTTGGCACCTTCTCGATCTTCCGCTCGCTCAAGCTGTGGTATTCGGGGTCGGAATCCATCCGCAACGCCGATATCGTCGAAAAGGCGCCCGGTCTTTTGTGGTTCGGCAAGGGGATCAATCTGGGGGGCGCCTCGATCCTTTATGGCGGGATCACACTGATGCTGCTGGCGGGCGTGCTGTGGTATATCCTGAACCATACCGCCTGGGGCCGCCACGTTCATGCCATCGGCGATGACCCGGATGCAGCGCGGCTGTCGGGGATCAACGTGGACCGCACGCTGATTTCTGTCTACGGCGTGGCGGGTTTGATCTGTGGCTTTGCAGCCTGGATCGCGATTGGCCGGGTGCAGTCGGTCTCTCCCATCGGGTTTGAAAACGTGAACCTGGCTTCGATCACCGCCGTGGTGATCGGTGGCACCTCTTTGTTCGGGGGGCGTGGGTCTATCGTCGGCTCGGTTCTGGGGGCCTTTATCGTGCAGGTATTCATCACCGGTCTCTCACTGGCCGGGGTGGACGACTACTGGCAGATGTTTGCCGCGGGCTGCCTTGTGATCATCGCCGTGGCGCTGGACCAATCGCTGCGGAGGGCGTCGCAATGACCCAAGAGCCGATCCTGAAAGCCACCGGCCTGATGAAGCGTTACGGCACGGTGGTGGCCATGAACGGGGCCGACTTCGATCTGATGCCAGGAGAGATTCTGGCGGTGATCGGCGACAACGGCGCTGGCAAGTCCACTTTGATCAAGGCCCTGTCGGGGGCGGTAACCCCCGATCATGGCACTATCGAACTGGACGGCAAACCTGTCCATTTCCGCAGCCCCGACGATGCCCGTGCCTCGGGTATCGAGACGGTCTACCAGAACCTTGCCATGTCGCCGGCGCTGTCGATTGCCGACAACATGTTTCTGGGCCGCGAATGGCGCAAACCGGGCATTCTGGGCAGCGTGTTCCGGCAAATGGACAAGCCGCGGATGAATGCCTTTGCCCGGCAAAAGCTGTCGGACCTGGGGTTGATGACCATTCAGGACATCAATGTTGCGGTTGAAAGCCTGTCGGGAGGCCAGCGTCAGGGCGTGGCCGTGGCGCGGGCGGCGGCTTTCGGGTCGAAGGTGGTTATTCTTGACGAACCCACGGCTGCGCTGGGCGTCAAGGAAAGCCGCCGTGTGCTGGACCTGATCCGCGATGTGCGGGCGCGTGGCATTCCGATCATCCTGATCAGCCACAACATGCCTCATGTGTTCGAGGTGGCCGACCGCATCCACATCCACCGTCTGGGCCGCCGTCTGTGCGTCATCAACCCCAAGGACTACACGATGTCCGATGCGGTTGCCCTGATGACCGGCGCGATGGAGATCGACGGCAACAAGGCTGCTTGAAGCGTCACCCCTCCGCCACTGGCGGAGGGGCTTTCTATGCCGCCTGACCGTCCAGCACGATAATGTCGCTGGCATTGACAGAAACGGTCAGGTCTTGCCCCGGCTCGGGCACCATCTGGCCTTCGCGGTTGAACCGCGCGATCACCATGGGCGTGTTGCCGCCCGCCAGCACCCGCAGCCGAATGATCGAGCCCAGAAACTCGCTGTCGGCAACGCGGGTGTTCAAAACCACATTGCCGTCATACCCCATGTGAAGCCCCTCTGGCCGGATCGCCAGGGATACCGAGGTGCCGGTTGTCTGAGCCAGGGCGCGACCTAGCGCGATCATGCCCGCAGGCGTTTCGATCATCCCCGTTGCGGCATCGCGCACGGTGCCGGGCAACAGGTTCAGTGAGCCGATGAATTCGGCGACAAAGCGGCTGGCCGGGCGGTTGTAAATCTCTGACGGCGCGCCGACCTGTTCGGCCCGCCCGCCATGCATCACGACCACTCGGTCCGACATCGACATCGCCTCTTCCTGGTCATGGGTCACGAACAGGGTTGTGATGCCAAGCTCGCGCTGGATGGCGCGAATTTCGCTGCGCAAGGAAAGGCGGATTTTCGCATCCAGCGCCGAAAGCGGCTCGTCCAGCAGCAACACGCGCGGGCGCGGCGCAATGGCGCGGGCCAACGCCACGCGCTGTTGCTGGCCACCCGACAGCTGAAAGGGATAGCGCGCGCCGAACCCGCCAAGACCAACCATTCCCAGCATTTCATCCACCCGCTTTGCGGCTTCGGCACGCGGAGCCCCGGCGACCTTCAATCCGAAGGCCACGTTTTCGGCCACGGTCAGATTGGGAAACAGCGCATAGGATTGAAACACCATGCCGATGCGACGGCGGTTGGCGGGCAGGCCCGTCATATCCTGCCCATCAATCTTGATCTGCCCCGAGGTCGGACCTTCGAACCCTGCCAGCATCCGCAGCACGGTCGTCTTGCCGCAGCCGGACGGGCCGAGAAGCGAGATGAACTCTCCCTTCTCGATCCCAAGGGAGAAGTCGCGCACCACCTGCGTCGCGCCAAAGGATTTCTGGATGTTCTGCAAGGTTATGAAAGACATCAGCGGCGCGCCTGCGTGTGTTTGGAAAAACGGGAAAATAGCTGGATCAGCCCCATCGAGGCCCAGGTTATGGCAAAGGCCATGACTGCCAGCGCGGCCGGTTCATACGCCTTGTTGCCGCCCATCCATACCATGTAGGGGCCAAAGGCCGGGCGGTTCAGCAGGGCGGCAAGAACATATTCGCCGATGACGATGGCAAAGGTCAGAAAGGCGCCCGACAGGATCGCCACAAGGATGTTGGGCAGGATCACCCGCGCCAGGATGGTCACCCAGCCCGCCCCCAGCGACTGTGCCGCTTCGGTCAGGCTGCGCACGTCGATGGCGCGCAGGCCGGTATCGATGGCACGATACATATAGGGCAGCGACAGCGTGGCATAGCCGCAGGTCAGCAAGATATCCGACCCGACCGAAGTGCCAAGCAGCGGCAGCAGGCTGGAGGTATTGTAAAGCCGGATATAGCCGAACACGATGACGATGGGCGGAATGACCAGTGGCATCAGCGTAAGAAACTCCACCACCGGGCGCAGGGCCGGCAGCTTCAGCCGCACCCAAAAGGCGGTTGGCGCAACGATCAGCACACCCAGCGCAATCGTCGCCAGTGACAGCACGAAGGAATAGCCGATGGTCTGGTGAAACTGCGGATCGCCCAGCACATTGCGATAGGCATCCAGCGAATACTCCCCCCGCCGTGCGCGCAGCGAAAACTCCAGCGTGCCGATCAACGGCAGCAAAAAGTAAAGGCAGGCAAACCCGAAGGCGATGCCAGATGCGATGCGGCCGGATTTCATTTCTGCCACCTTTCGGCGCGGGCGCGCAGCGTAACGTAGATCAGGTTGGCGACGCCGGTGACAAAGATCATCGCAAAAGCAATGGCATAGCCAAGATGCGGGTCTTGCAGAACGTCGCCCCGGATCTGCGCGAACAGGATGATCGGCAGGATCGACAGCGACGATCCGGTCAGCGCCATGGCAGTAGCGACCGCCCCAAAAGCGTTGGCGAACAGCAGCGCAAAGGTGCCGATCAGCGATGGCCACAGCACGGGCAGCGCCACCATCCGCCAGTATTGCGCGCCATTGGCCCCCAGGCTTTCTGCCGCCTCGCGCCAATCCTTGCGCAAGCCGTCCAGCGCGGGGGTGATGATCAGCACCATCAAGGGAATCTGGAAGTAAAGATAGGCCAGCGCCAGACCGGGAAAACTGATCAGGTTGAACCCGGTCGCCATCAGGTTGATGCCGAACCAGTCGCGCAGGATCACCGTGATCAGCCCCAGCCTCCCCAGTGTGGCGATAAAGGCAAAGGCCAGCGGCACGCCCGCAAAGTTGGAGGCGACGCCCGAAAAGGTCATGGTGGCACCGCGCAGCCAGTCGGGCAAACCGCCCCGTGTTACCGCCGCTGCCAGCAACAGCCCCAGCACACAGCCCAGAACGGCCGTCACAAGACTGAGCTTCAGCGAAAGGGCCAGCGCCGAAAGGATGCTGGGCGTCATCAGGCCGCGCAGGTTCTGCAAGGTCACGGCCCCGTCGGGCGTGCGGAACGCGCCCGTCACCACCTGCAAGGTCGGCAGGATCAGGAACAGCAGGGCAAAGGCCAGAAATGGAACAACGCCCAGCCAGACCAGAAGTCTGGACGCCGGGCGATCAGGGGCAAGCGGCATCGTCATATCCTGAAAAGTGACCCCGCCACGGCAAGCAGCGTGGCGGGGCCGGTTTAGGTCAGATCACTCGGCGACCTGGGCGCCAACGACGGCATCCCACTGGCCCGAAACGACTTCCTTGTTCTTCGACTGCTGTTCGACAGTCGGGAAGACGGCGCGGGTATAGGCCTCTGCCGGGGGCAGCGCGTCCAGCAGCTCTTTCGGCACGTCGCCCGCCGCAACCATCTTGTTGAAGCGCGCGGTGTGGCAATAGCCCTTGACGTAGCCGTTCTGCCCTTCGTTCGAGAAGATATGCTCCATCCAAAGCTTGGCGGCATTCGGATGGGGGGCATAGGCGCTGATCGCCTGCACATAGACACCGGCCAGAACCGGACCTTCGGGAATCACGACATCCACCGGGGGGTTGCCCTTCAGGCTGTCGCGCCAGGCCAGCAGGTTGTAATCCCAGGCGGCGATGATCGGGGTCTGACCCTGGGCCATGGTGCCCGATTTGCCGGTGACCGGAACGAAATTTCCAGCCTTGTTCATGGCGGCCATGAACTCCAGCCCCTTGGTGCCCGACTCTTCGCCCGGCTGGGCGCCCTGCGACATGCCCATCGCCATGATGGCCAGAATCGCCTGGTTCGAGGCGCGCGGATCGCCCGTCAGTGCGAAAGAGGCGGCATAGTCGGCCTTTTGCAGATCATCCCACTTCACGGGATTTTCCTTGACCAGATCCTTGTTCACACCCAGCGCCATGACGCCGTAATACGAACCTGCCCAGAAGCCATCGGCATCCTTGATGTCGGCGGAAATGTCGTCCCAGGTCGAAACCTTGTAGGGCTGGATCAGCCCTTCGTCCTTGGCCTGCGGACCAAAGGCCAGACCCACGTCGATCACGTCGGGCGCCTGCGGGCCGGTATTGTCCTTGTTGGCGCGGATCGCTTCCAGCTCATCGGCCGAACCGGCGTCGGGGTTCAGCTCGTTGACGGTGATTTCCGGGTATTTGGCTTTGAAGCTGGCGATGATCTCGCCATAGTTGCACCAGTCATGCGGCAGCGCGATGGTGGTCAGCGTGCCTTCCTTTTTGGCGGCAGCCTCGATCTCGGCCAGCGTTTCGGCCGAAGCAGCGGTCGGGACCAGAACGGATGCCAGCATGGCGATCAGGCTGACGCCAGAGGCAAGGCCCTTGAGGGTGGTCATGTGAAACTCCTGTCATGTCAACGGAACGCCGGTCCGACCCTGCCCCACACAGGTCGGGCGAAGGGTGTCGCCCGGTCGGTCGCGTCCTGCCGCTGGCCTAGTCGGCGGGCGTGACGGACAAGTTTCGGATTTCTTTCAGTTTTGTGACATTCCAGCAGCGGCCCATTTCGACGCGCTTATCATGGCGCGGGCTTTCCTGTATGAGACAGGCACCGAAACCCGGAATGCCGATGCACCACGCCCAGCCCGCCGCCGCCGACCTGTCTTCGCCGCGCAAGCAACCGCGCGATGCCCGTCGTGCGCAACTGATCGAAGCGACAATCGAAGTGCTGGCACACAAGGGCTATGCCCGCGTTACCATGGCAGATGTGGCGCGGCGGGCGGGTCTGTCGCACGGGCTGGTGAACTTTCATTTTCACAGCAAGGAAAACCTGCTGATTGAAACCCTGCTGTATCTGGCCGGGGAATACCGCCAGAACTGGACCGCCGCGCTGGACCGCGCTGGCGATGACCCGGCGGATCGGCTGCACGCAATGCTGACCGCCGATTTCAACCCTGAAATCTTCACGCCCTCTCGGATTGCGGCCTGGTGTTCGTATTGGGGAGAGGCGCAAAGCCGCCCGCTATATCAGGAACGCTGTGGCAGCAACGATCAGGCCTATATGCAGACGCTCGAGGGGCTGTGCGCCCGGATGATCGCCAGCCACGGCTATGCCGGCAACGCCGAGCGCATGGCCCGCGTGCTGCGCGTGACCGTTGAGGGGATGTGGCTGGATATGGTGACGATCCAGACCCCCTATAGCCGGGAAGAGGCGCAGGCGACCGTTCTGACCTCTGCCGCAGCGCTGTTCCCGCGCCACTTTACCGAGGCCGGATTGATCGGCGGGGCGGCATGAACGGGCTGAAGGACCGTCTTTTTGCGCAGGCCCGGACCGAGGGCTTTGCCGCCATGGGGATTTGCGCCCCCGATGCCATACCGCTGGCGCCCGAACGGCTGCGCGCCTTTCTGGAATCGGGGGGCCATGGCCAGATGGGCTGGATGGCAGAGCGAGAGGGCTGGCGCGGCGACCCCGCCGCGCTGTGGCCAGAGGCGCGCAGCGTAATCATGCTGGCCGAGGTTTATACACCGGAAACCGACCCCACCATTGGCCTGTCGCAACCCGACAGGGGCGTGATCAGTTGCTATGCCCAAGGCAAGGATTACCACGATCTGGTCAAGCGGCGGCTCAAGCGGCTGGGCCGCTGGCTGCTGGATCAGGCAGAGGGCGAGATCAAGGTTTTCGTCGATACCGCCCCGGTGATGGAAAAGCCGCTGGCGCAGGCGGCGGGTCTGGGTTGGCAGGGCAAACACACCAACCTGTTGTCGCGCGATCTGGGCAACTGGTTCTTTCTTGGCGCGATCTTCACCACGCTGGATCTGCCAAAGGATGCGCCCGAAACCAGCCATTGCGGCAGGTGCACCGCCTGTCTTGCCGCCTGTCCGACGGCCGCGTTTCCCGCGCCCTATCAGCTCGATGCCCGGCGCTGCATTTCCTACCTGACCATCGAACACAAAGGCCCGGTCGAGCCCGAGTTGCGGCCGCTTTTGGGCAACCGCATCTATGGCTGCGATGATTGCCTTGCCGCCTGTCCGTGGAACAAATTCGCGGTGGCCGCCCATGACATCGGCTATCAACCCAGGCTCGGACTTCCAGAGCTGGCCGATCTGGCCGCGCTGGATGATGCTGCCTTCAGGGCGCGCTTTGCCGGCAGTCCGGTCAAGCGCATCGGACGCGACCGAATGGTGCGGAACGTGCTTTACGCCATTGGAAATTCGGGTCAGCCGTCGCTGCGACCGGCCGCAGAGCGGCTGCTGGTCGACCCCGACCCGACGGTGGCCGAGGCCGCAACCTGGGCCATCAGCCGTCTTGACGCAATTGGTCC
>CALRKX020000009.1:0-14986 GCA_943368305.1 Erythrobacter sanguineus | reverse complement strand
TCCGGCGTGGCCGGATACACCCGTGACGGAGCGCTGCACCGCTCGCCCGACGGGCTGATCGTCACGGCCGAAGGTTATCAGGTGGCGCCCGGCATTACCATTCCGGTCGATGCCAAGTCGGTGGCAATCAACGCGAATGGTGAGGTCTATGCAGGTTTTGCCGATCAGGTTGATCCGCAGTTGCTGGGGCAACTGACCCTGACCACCTTTGTCAACGAAAAGGGGTTGGAGGCGACCGGCTCCAATCTCTTTCTGGAAACACCGGCCTCAGGCGCGCCGATCACTGGCAGTCCGGGGCTTGAAGGGCTTGGGTTGCTGCGGCAGGGCTATCTTGAGGAAAGCACAGTCGATGCGGTCAAGGAGGTGACCGAACTGATCAAGGCTCAACGCGGCTATGAGATGAACGCCAAGGTCATCACGGCGGCGGATCAGATGCTGTCAGCCACGACGAGCCTGCGATGATCTGGCGACTGCTGCCGTTTCTGGTGGCCTGGCCCGCCCTTGCAGACAGCGTTGTGGCGACTCGGGTCATCCGGTCGCAATCAGTGATCGCGCCCGCAGACGTCACAATGGTCGCTGCAGAGATCCCTGGCGCTTTGACCAATATTCAGGCGGCCATCGGGCAAGAGGCCAAGGTGCAGATTTATCCGGGCCGTCCTGTCCTGGTGGACAGCATCGGTGCTGCCGTGGTGGTTGAGCGCAACCAGATCGTCCCCCTGGCATTCCAGCAAAGCGGCCTTGCCATCATTACCGAAGCGCGCGCGCTTGGCCGTGGCGCGCCCGGTGATGTCATCGAAGTGCTCAACCTGACATCGCGCAACAAGATCACGGGGCGGGTTGGGGCAGACGGAACCGTTTATGTGGGGAAAACCCCCTGAGGTAACATGAAGCGTTTGATTTTGCTTGCACTTTCAATTTCTGCCTGTGGCCGCATTGATCAGGTCGGTCGCGCCCCGCAATTTTCACCGATGGAAGACAGTTACCAGTTCCATGCGCTCTATTCGAACCCGCTGCCGGAAGACGGTGGAAATGGCGGGCCGGGCGAGCAGTCTTCCTTGTGGAATGCCTCGAAAAGTTCGCTGCTGGGCGACCGGCGCGCCGCGCGTCGCGGCGATATTCTGACGGTCGTGATCGAGATCGACGACAGCGCCGAGATGAAGAACTCTACCAACCGCAGCCGCGCCGGCAAAGAGAAGATGGGGCTTGGCTCGTTATTTGGCATTCCGCAACGAATTGATGCCGAACTGCCTACGGGTGCAAGCCTTGCCGATGCCGTCGATACCTCTGGCAACTCCAGTTACAAAGGGACGGGCAATGTGGCGCGGAATGAGAAATTGACGCTCCGGGTTGCCGCGACGGTGGTGGAGGAACTTGCCAATGGCGTGTTGCGGATCGAGGGGCAGCAGGAAGTTCGCGTGAATAACGAGCTGCGCGAACTGATTGTGACTGGTTATGTCAGGCCTGCCGACATTTCTCGCCAGAATGAGATCACCTATGACAAGATCGCCGGGGCGCAGGTGTCATATGGGGGGCGCGGGCTGATCACCGATGTTCAGCAGCCGCGCTACGGTCAGCAAGTTGCTGATGTCCTGTTGCCGTTTTAAGCCATGATCAGGAAACTCCTTCCCATATTACTGCCGATCTTTGGTCTGGGCCTTGGAACAGGTGCCGGGCTTTTCCTGAAAACCGATACGCCATCGCCCGCAGAGATATCTGGCGATGGGCAGGCCGAGAAGGTTTTGGCCGAAGGGGCCACCGATGATGGCCATGCAGGTCCGACAGAGGAGAAAACGGCTGCCGAAGGGCATGGCACCGAGACGGCAGGCGAGGGAGGCAAACCCGAATTCGTCAAGCTGACCAACCAGTTCGTCATTCCCATACTTGAGGATGGCCGGGTCGTGTCGCTGGTCATCCTCTCGTTGAACCTTCAGGTGGAGATCGGCAAGTCCGAAGAAGTATACGCGCTGGAGCCGAAGCTCCGTGATGCCTTTCTGCAGGTTCTGTTCGATCACGCGAACGCAGGTGGTTTCAGAGGCTCGTTTACTGACGGATCAAACCTCCTTTACCTGCGCCGTGCCCTGCTTGAACGTGCGCAGGGTCTGGTTGGGGGGGGCGTTACGGATGTCCTGATCAGCGATATCGCCCGGCAAGATTCCTGACGCCGGGTTGGCAGGTTTTCCTTGGGGTTACTTTTTCCCGGTCACCCGGTCGGACAGGCTGATCAATGCCCGATCCTTCCCAAAGGCGGCCCGCGCGGCATCTGCCGCATCCAGCCAATCGGCCGTCTTTTGTGCCAACTGGCGGTTAAGCTCTTCCCGGCGCATATCCACCCATCTTTGATAGGTCAGTAGCGCCAATTCGGAGGCCGCCCCTTCAAGTCTTTCGGCAACCGGGGGAGGGGCTTGAATATCCTTCAACCGTGCGGCGCATTCATCGCGAAGGGCGGTCGCATGGCGAAGATCAGCAAGCCGGATGTCCAGCATCATGCCAGTCAACCTGCCCAGACGCTTGAGATCGTTCGAAGGTGTCATGTCCGGCTTCTAGCTTTCGTTTGGCGAATCTTTTCTGCAAATCGGATCGCCGCAGCAACGGCCCGATAGTGTTCGGGGTGTATGGCCTTGCCGACGTCAACCCTCGCGTGCAGCGCGCGGGCGGTGGGTGGATCGCGATGGAGAGGTATGCCAGCCAGATTTGCGCGCTCCCGAATGCGCGCGGCAACCTCATCAACCCCTTTCGCCAGGCAAATGGGGGCATGCAGATCGCTGCGCTTCCAGCGCAGAGCGACAGCATAATGGGTCGGGTTGACGATCACCACGTCGGCCTTAGCAACATCGGCTAGCATGGTGTTTAGAGCCAGTTCCTGCGCGCGTCGGCGGCGGTGCCCCTTGAGGTGGGGGTCACCCTCGCTGTCCTTGGCTTCGTCCATCGCCTCTTGATGCGACATCCGGTTTCGTCGCAGGTGCCGTAGCCTTTGCCACAGCAGATCGGCGATCCCGACAACGCCCATGAAAATCGTGACGTTCATCAGGAAATCGGTCAATAACCGCCCGACCGCTTGCAATGACAGCTTGGGATCGGCGTAAAGCAGCTGTCCGATGTCTGCCGCGTGACGTTGGATCTGCCAGAGCAAAATTGTGCTGACTGCCACCATCTTTAGGGTGCTTTTGGCAAATTCCACCAGACCATCGACGCCCAATTTCTGAACAGCATTGGCAAGCGGAGAAATACGGGACAGCTTGGGAAACACCTTGTCGGGCGCAAGCACCAGGCCGCGCTGCACAAGAATAGAGGCCAGGGCCGCGATGCACATCGGCAGGACCAGAACGGCCAATACCAGACAGGCCTGGCCGAAAACCGGTGCGATGGCACCATGAAGCTGGCGGGCAGAGCCGGTCTGCAGGCGGGGGGATTGTTCAAGCAGGTAAATGCCCGGATTGCTGAGGTTTGCCATCACCCAGCCACCCGCAATCATGAATGTCGCAAGGAAGGCACCATAAACGGCCGCTGTCGTCAGATCTTGCGATCTTGGAACCTGGCCTTGCTTGCGAGCTTCATCCAGCCGTTTCTGTGACGGTTCGCGCTGTTTGTCTTCGTCAGAATCTTCGCTCATGGCACGGTTGCGAACGGAGAGGCCATGAAGCCTTCGAGCGCCCTTTGCCAGACTGGCAGTGCGATCGGCGTCAGAATCGCCAGCAGGACCAGGCCACCTGCCGACAAGGCAGGGGCACCGATAAAGCTGACCATCAAGGCGGGCATCGCGCGGTTGATGAAGCCCAAGGCCAGATTGTAGATCAGCGAAGCAACGATAAAGGGTGCAGCAATCTGAAGTGCAAGGCGAAATACCTGCGCAACGCCAGCAACGCCCCATTTTACGGCATCTTGGGCAGATGGCAGATGCCCCACCGGCAGTACGTCATAGGACAGGATCAACAACTCGGCGATCCGCAGCGGCAGGCCCGACAGAACGGCAATGGCAAGTCCGGCCATCACCAGCAGATGACCAACAGCAGGCTGTGGTTCAGACATTCCGCCGAACACCTGGGCCAGCGAAGTGGCCTGCGCAATCATCGTGCCCGCCATTTGCAGAGCAAAGATGAAAAACCGTAGACCGGCGCCCAGCATCAGCCCAACCACCACCTCGATCAGCAGAACCGGCACAGAGGCATCTGGTGGCAACCTGTCCCACACTGCCGGTGCGATGGCCGTGCTGAAGGCCAGAGCCAGGATCAGCCGGATCCTTTGCGGAACGGCGGTTTCCCCAAACGCCGGCATAAGTGACATCATAGCGCCAACGCGCAGGAACACGACCAGGGCGGGCCACAAGTTGACTGTCGCCAGATTGGCCAAGGCTTGCAGTTGGGCCAGAATCTGGCTCATGCGGCAACAACTCCGACCATCGCGGGTCGAGCCTCTAGCCCGATTTCTTCATAGGACAGAACCGGAGCCGTCAACCCCTTGGCACCCAGCACGGTCTTGAGGAACCTTCGCCGCAGTGTCGAGGTTACCAGCGCGGGAAACACCCCGGTCTCGGATGCCCGGTTCAGCCGATCTGCCAAGGCATTGGCCAGGCGGCTGAATTGATCGGGTGGCAAAGCCACGTCCCTTGTGCCACGGTCCCCGTCAATCTGGTAAAGCGCAAAGGTCTTTTCCCATTCGGGGGCCAATTGAATAAGCGGGATGGTGCCGTCCGCCCGCCGCAATTCAGCGACGAGTTGAAAGCCCAGCCGATGGCGGACGTGTTCGCACACCGCTTCGGGTGCGCCCAGTGCCCGGGCTTCGGCAATTGCCTCGAGAATGAGAGGCAGGTTCCGGATCGAAACCCGCTCCTCCAGAAGCAACCGCAGAACAGCCAGCAAAAGGTCGGTCGGCACTTTTTCCGGCACCATTTCTTCCAGCAGCCGACGGTTCGCCTCGGCTCGCGCAGGGTCAGTGACGGTGACAAATTCGTCCAGCAGCTTGCGCAGTCCCCGCAACGACAACAACCGCCCCAGATTGGCGCGAATGACCTCCAGCAGATGAGTGGCCAGAACCTCGGGCGCAGATACAACGGTCAATCCGGCAAGGATGGCAGATTCCTGATCCTCGACCGCAATCCAGCGTGCAGGCGCGCCATAAACCGGCTCTCGTACATCCGTGCCCGACGGTGCCTCGCGCCCCTCGGCAAGCAGGCAAAGCACCCGGTTGGCCATAAGGTTGTCACGAACCCGTTCGACGCCCTGAATTCGGATGCGATAGCTTCCAGCCGACAAGGCATGTTCGTCCGTGAGGCGGATGTCAGGCAGAATCACACCATGGTTCGCCGCGACATGGGTCCGCATGTTCGCGATACGCGCCTCGAGGCCCGTGGCCGGATCGAGTGCCATTGCGACCAGGTCAGGCGCGAATTCGATGTGAATCTCATCAAAGTCAAGGACGTCCCCGATGGGTTTGCGCCGGGCGGGTTCGGTGGCGGTGAAGGGCACTTCATCCGGTTTCGCCTTGCGGCGGCTCGTCCGCCATGCCGCATAGCCAAGAGCTACCGATCCCGCCATGAAGGGCACAAAAGGCATCCCCGGCACGATTGCGAACAGCGCCATGAGAGCCGAGACGGTGGCCAGCGCCCCTGGGTATCGGCCAAGCTGTGAAAAGAATGCAACGTCCGCCGCACCACTGGCGCCGCCTCTGGACAGCAACAGCGCCGCCGCGACCGAGACGATAACCGCTGGGATCTGACCGACCAACCCATCACCAACCGTCAGAATGGCATAGGTTTCAAAGGCTTCTCCCAAAGGCATGCCATGAATGGCAACGCCGACGATCAGCCCCATCACGATATTCAGCCCGGTGATCAGCAACCCTGCCACCGCGTCGCCCTTGACGAACTTTGACGCACCATCAAGTGAACCGAAAAAGTTGGTCTCGGCCAGTTCCCTTTCCCGTCGTGCCTTGGCTTCGGCATGGCTAATTGCACCGGCCGACATGTCAGCATCAATCGCCAGCTGTTTGCCCGGCATTCCATCCAGTGCAAAGCGGGCGCCCACCTCGGCCATTCGCCCCGCACCCTTGGTGATAACGATAAAGTTGACGATCAGCAGGACGCAAAAGATCACCACGCCCAGCAAGAGATTGCCACCCATGATGAAATTGGCAAACCCTTCAATGACATGCCCGGCCGCTGCCGTGCCGGTATGGCCCTGACCAATAATCAGTTTGGTGGAGGAGATGTTCAACGACAACCGCAGCATCAGCGAGGCAAGCAAGATGGTCGGGAACGCTGAAAAATCCAATGGCCGCTCGATGAACAGGGTCACCGTCAGCATCAGGATCGCGAGCGCAAAGGACAAGGCCAGTCCCAGATCCAGCATCCAGGACGGAACAGGCAGCACCATCATCACGATGATCGCCATCAGGGCAAGCGCCAGCAGGATGGTGGGCTGAAACAGCCTGGACATGCTAACTGTAAGCAACGGCATTCAGGACCCCCTGCCAATCAACGGGCTGGTTGCGCCGGACGGTTGCGGAAACAAGGAGCCCGCGCTGGCCGTTCCGCCCGATTGCAGCAAAGGGAAGAGGTTCAGCCGATTTTCACTGACGGGAATGGAGTGTTCCGGCACCGCAACAGCGGCTACGCGGTCTGCATAGGCCTCGGCCAGATCGGCTTTGCGCGAATGATAGGCCCCTACGGCGGCGTTCCAATCCCCGGTTTCACGGAAAAGCTGTGCCAGAAATCCGGCGGCATAATCGGCATTGGTTTGTGGATCGAACATGTCGGCCAGCGACATGAAGCCTTTGGAGTGCCAGCGGATGTTAAGTTGAAAGCAGCCGATGTCGATGTTCAGCCGCCCGTTGTCGAGGGCCGATTGCGCGATTGCCATCGCCTCGTTCAAAGAGTCGGCCCAGTGGCCTTCGCCCCCCAGATTGACGGCCCAGGGCCACGGATGCAGCGTGTCGCCACGTTGGCGCCCAGTCTCCACGCGGGCGACGGCCATCAGAATTTCTGCGGGAACCTGATAGCTCTTGGCTGCCCTTTGGGCTGCAATGTCACAAACTGCCTCTTGCTGCGAAGCGGCATAAGTGGCCTGCGTTGCAAAGACAAGAGCCAGGCCTAGCCAGGAGGCTTTTGCGGATTTCATCTCGGTTCCCTTCTGGTCCCGATAACGTCAGACTCCAGTCTACGGCCCGAATCTTGCTAAAATCCTAAGGTCTTGCCTTATGATGCCGGTGGGGCAGCCAACAGGTCAGCGATCAGGCCGCGTGTCCGTTCGCTTGCCCCGATCAACGCGTGTGTACGGGCAAGCTGTCCATCGGTCGGCTCTGCTTTGGCAGTTGCTGTTACCGTCGAGAGGTCCGCCGCGAGTTTCTGCAACGGGCTTTCCGCCGTCGCCGCAAGCTCTGACCAGGCACCGGCACGGTTCATTGCCAATTGAGCTGCCGCAATGTCACCCGTGCCCTTCAGGATATCTGCCGCCCCATGAGCATCCCCAAGCTGGGTCAAGGCGCCTACACGAAGGGTAATAGCTTCGGGCGCCGACTGGCCTGCAAGCAAGGCCAGAGCATCGGCAGGGCTTGAAAGCGCAAGCTTGAGCTGGGCGCGCAGCAAAGGCTCTTTGGCATCGCTGTCGTCCAGCCACTGGGCCGCTGGTTGCGGCAGGCCAAGCTGCAACAAGCGCGTCGCCAGCTTGATGCCGGTCCCTTCGCGCGTCTTGGTCTTGGTGCCTGTCGGCAGAACCGCAAGCTCCAGAATCTGGCGATCAGTGCCCAGATCGGCCAGCAGGCTCCAAACCTTGGGCTCCATCTCTGGATGCTCTGACACCATGTCAAAGGCACCGGCCGGATCGCCGGAGGCCGCCCGACCCAGCAGGATAGCCGTGGAGATATCCTGGTTGCTTTTGCCCCATTCGGCCGAAGAGGCCTCCAGTGCGGAAACGTCGGTGGGCTTGACGGCGAGCCCGCGTCTTGCCCGCATCTCCACAAGGCCGGCCAGAGCCTGAATGGCACCTCTGCCGCCCCGATCGGAGATCTGCCTTAGCCTGTCTTCCGCCGCCTGGGGATCACCTGCCATGTCGGCGATCTCGGCTCCTACCAGTGCGATTGCAGCATCTTCGCTCTCCGGACCGGTTCTGATCGTTGCGTCGCGGATGGCGCGGGCGCTTTCGGCGTCGCCTGTATCCAGGAACCGCTGCGCAATCCTGGGGCCTAAAAGGGTGCGAAGGTGCGAAGGCAACTCCGAGAACGCGAGTCGTATTGCTGCCGAGTTCGCCGTTTTTGGCAGCGGCCCGGCTTCGGCCAGCACTGACCACAGGGCGGCAGGCCCGTCGCAAGCTGTCTGCCCGACAAGAGGAGCAAGGTCGCCAGAGTCATCGTCCAGAACATAAGACATCGATTGCCACAACGCGCTTTCCCCCAGCTTTGTGCCAAACGCATGCAGCAGCTGCCGCGCTTCTGCCCCGTTGCCGAGAAAGAGGTTGAACCTGACAGCCCGTGCCAATGCCTCCGGGGAGGGCTGGTCGAACTCTCCCACCAGATCGGCCATCGCGGTGGCCCATTGGTCGGCGATAGGGGCAGCCGTTGCCCAATTGGCTATGTCCAGCCGCTCTGCCGCGATGCAGGCGTTGCCAGATGCCCCAAGCGTGCCGCCCTGCGGTTGCTCATCATGGATCAGGCTTCCGCGATTACCGCCGATATTGATCTGGGCGGAGGCAAAATCGCCCGACAGGTCAGAGTGTTGACCCTTCGCAGGAAGTGTCATGTCCACGATGCCCTGGGTAGCGCCAAGGCTGATCTGAGCCAGCAACTGTTTGCGCAAAGGTTCCAGCGTGGCTGCCAGGGCGATGCCATAAGGATCGGGCGGGGCGTGCATGGGCGCGCCTGCTTTTTGCGGCACTGGCAAGTCAGTGATCGTGCGGGCCAGCCAGTCATACGGCTCTGACAGGGCGCGCGGTCTGGCCCGGGGGCGCGGTCGCGGGCTTGGCGACAGCGCCGCAGCCATAGTGCCATCCATCATTGTCTCGAACGAGGATCCCTCAGGCGGCGGACCTTCCCGCAGATCGACAACGATGACACCCGGACGAAACTCGAACGGTATCGCATGGCAGGCACAGGCAATGCCGATATGCAGATCTCCGGTTGCCGGGTCCGGCCAGATGGCCGCCAACCGTGTCGTGCCGATCGGTTGGAAGACGCCACGCAGATCATAGGCCGGTTGCAGGCCATTGACGCGCATCGCATAACCATCGGCGCTGCGCCCGAACTGCCAATCGACGGTTGCGCCGTAATCGAACACCAGCCTTGTAAAGCCCGGATGTTCGCCAGAGCTGACGGCGACCGGACCGGCCTTGACACCCGACGCCAGAGCCAGGGCCGCAATAACGGCAAGGACGCGCATCAGGCGGCCTCCTGCTTGAGACTGCGCAGCGCCTCTTCCAGATCCGAAAACCTAGGGCGCACTTGGTGGGGCGCATTCTGACGGCCGACCTCGATGCAGATATTCGCCGGATGGCGGTGAAGGTTGGCGACAAGAACCTCCCTGATCATCTGGTAGAAATGCACATCCTCTTCGGTGACCGATTTCAGGCGCGCCGCAAACGGCCCCATGATGCCATAGGCGAGAAAGACGCCCAGAAACGTCCCCACCAGAGCCGAGCCGATCATCTGGCCCAGAATTTCCGGCGGCTGATCCAAAGATCCCATGGTCTTGATGACGCCAAGAACGGCGGCGACAATGCCAAGCGCAGGCAGGGCATCGGCCATCGACTGCATGGCGTGGCTGGAATGCAGCGCGTGTTGCTGCGCTGCCTCCATCCGTTTGTCGAGCACCTCTTCAACCTGATGCGGATCATCGTAGTTCAACGATGCGGCGCGCAGCGTATCGCAGATCAGATCGACCGCCTCGTGATCGTGCCCGATCTTGGGGTAGCGTCCGAAGATCGAAGATTCCGCAGGCTTCTCGATATGCTCTTCCAGCGCGACGGGATTGGCGCGGGCCACACGGATCAACTCGAACAGCAGGCACAGCAGGTCACGATAGTCCTGCGGTTTCCATTTGACCCCCTTGAAGACCTTTGCAACGTCCCTCACCGTCTGCTTGACCGAAGCGAGATCGTTCGACACGAGAAACGCGCCAACGGCCGCGCCCCCGATCATGATCATTTCGAAGGGCAGCGCCTCCAGGATCGGCTCCATATGGCCGCCGTGGATCATAAAACCACCGAAGACCATGACAAGGATGACGACGATCCCGATGATTCCGAACATGGACTTACTCCTTTTGTCCGCGTGACCGTCGCAGCGGCGGGTTAAGAAAATCTGATCAGTTCTTTGGCGCGCGCGCGTTACGCCCCGCAATCAGGGCAGAAATTGCATAGGCCTTCTCGCGGTTCATTCCGGCGAGTACCGCCGCAGCCGAAGGAGGTTGCATCCGCCCCAGAAACCCGGCAGCGAAGTCCGGATCCATGGTTTCAAATAAGGCCGAAGCATCGACCGGCTTCATGGCCTCGTACACGGCGGTAAGCCGCTTGATGTCTTCTTCCGCAGCCCCATCGGCGATGGACAAGACCTGTTTCAGACTGTCTTCTGCTGCGCTCAACTCTGCCAGGCGCTTGTTGATCGCCGCATCGGCCAGCGAAATTGATGCTTTGTGATCGGCCAGAGCGGCCTCTTTGGCCGCCACCTCGACTTCACGGGCCTTCAGCGCCGCTGCCAGGGCTTCGGGCGGTGGCTCGCAGTCTGTGGGGGCAAGCTCGGCAGGACTTTCGCTGACAGCACCTGCGACTGCCAGTCCGATTCCGTTGCCGATACGCAGGGCGCCCGCCGCAGCAAGAAAGAGTGCCAGAATGAACAGCGCACCGCGCCCTTGGCGACGCTTTGTCATTCTGCAGCCTCCAGTTCCGTCCGGCGACGACGCATGACGCGCATCTTTCGTCCCCCCTCGTGCCGGCCCGCAGAAGCGTCGGGCAGATCATGCATGGCGGCGACCAGCAGCTCCAACCGTGCCGCGACCGCTTCAGCCCGCAAGGTCAGCGCATCCAGCCCGGTTGCCGACGAGGTGGCCGCCGTGCGCGCATTTTCCAGCGCGCGCGTCATGTCATCGACCTGAGCCGACAGGACGGCAATCGCGCCGCCCATGCCATTTTCCAGTGTCTGGAACTTGCGCAGACGGTCGGCAAGAATATAGCAGTAGACCGCCGCGCCAAAGGCCCCGGCCCCTAGCAGGATGTCAGAGATAAGTTGCATCGGGCGCCCTCTCAGTTCAGCACGAATTCGGTGATCAGCAGGTCGCGCACCGCACCGTCGCCGCTGACCAGCTGGATGCGCCGCAGCAACTGCGCCCGGATACGGACAAGGCCGCTGCGGTCCTCCAGCGTCTTGCTGTCAACCGCGCGCAGATAACCGTTCATCACATCGGCGATTCGCGGCAGCAGGGTTTCAACCGCCTCACGCCTTGCGGGTGTCACCTCCAGTTGTGCAACAAAGCGCAGGTGGCGTTGCTCACCCGCATCTCCCAGCGCCACGATCAGAGGTGGAATGCTGACAAAGGCTATAGGTGGCAGGTCCGGACCCGCCTCTTCGGCGTGATCCTTCGATACAAGGCCAGGTATCAGCCCGTGGCTGGCCGCATAATAACCGCCACCGCCCAGCATCAGCGACAGAAACGCGCTGATCAGCAATGGCTTCAGGGATCGCTTGGGTTTGGCATCGGCAGATTCGGCCATGGCCATGACAGTTCTCCGTCTTCAACGGAACAAAAATAGATCGAATGTCACTAACCGATTGTTAATCCGCATCCTTCAATTCTGACCAGGTAGGGCAGAAGGCCCGTTTGCCGGAGGCGTAAGGTGCAGAACCTCTTGTCGATCTGGAAGGCGCTGGATGCGCGCAGAAAGGTGATCGTCGCGGGTGCGACGCTGGCCGTTTTTCTGTCTGTACTGGCTCTTTCACGCTTTGCTGGCAGTGCGGATATGTCGCTGCTTTATGCCGGGCTTGAGGGCTCTGCCGCGGGCGAGGTGATCGCCGCACTGGACCAGAACGGTGTACGTTATGAGGTGCGCGGCGATTCGATCTGGGTCGAGGCAACGCAGCGAGACAGTCTGCGCATGACGCTGGCGGCCGAGGGGCTGCCAGCAAATTCCGGTTCGGGATACGAGCTGCTGGATGGCTTGTCCGGCTTTGGCACCACAGCGCAGATGTTCGACGCCGCCTATTGGCGTGCAAAAGAGGGAGAGCTTGCCCGGACGATTCGCGCCAATCCGCAGATAAGATCAGCCCGCGTTCATATTGCACAGGCACCCGAGGTGCCGTTTCAGACGAATACGGCCCCCAAAGCCAGCGTCACGGTCACCACGGCGGCGGGCGGTTTGTCGGCGGCGCAGGCAAGGGCGATCCGGCATCTTGTTGCGGCAGCGGTGCCGGGCCTGCTGCCCGAAGCGGTTGCCGTGATTGATTCGGTCGGCGGGCTGCTTCCGGGCGAAAGCGATGATCCTGCCGCCGACAGTGCCGCTGCCGGTCGCGCTGCCGAAATCAAGGGCAATGTCGAACGGCTTTTGGCCGTGCGGGTTGGAGCAGGTAAAGCCGTGGTCGAGGTTGCAGTTGACCTGGTGACAGAGCGTGAACAGATCACCCAGCGCACGCTTGATCCGCAAGGTCGGGTGGCTGTCACCTCTGATACTGCGCAGAAAAGCGGTTCGTCCAAGGGACCGGCAGGTCAGGTGACTGTCGCGTCCAATCTGCCCGACTCCACCGCAGGGTCCGGGGGGGGGCCGCAAAGCAGCAATTCGGAATCGACCGAGCGACTGAGTTATGAGGTATCCGAGACGCGGCGAGAGCTGTTGCGCAGCCCTGGGTCTGTTCGGCGGATGACGGTGGCTGTTCTGGTCGATGGGGTGCAGACAACCGCTGCGGACGGAACTGTAACGGTTGAACCCCGTGCCGATGCCGAGCTTGCGGTGCTGAAAGAACTGGTCGCCTCTGCCGCCGGTATCGATGAGGGCAGGGGGGATGTGCTGACCCTCAAATCCCTGACGTTCCTGCCGCCTGTGTCCGGTTTGGGAGAGGAGGGAACTGGCTTACTGCCCCAGCTTGGCCCCATCAACATCATGTCGATTCTTCAGGTTGCTGTCCTTGCTGTCGTTGCACTTGTGCTGGGGTTGTTCGTGTTGCGTCCGCTGCTTTTGGGGACCGGTAGTCGCCGCGCGCTCGGCCTGCCCGCGCCTGGCTCACCCTTGGCGCTGCCGGGTCTGTCCGCCGGCTCTGGGTCTTTGCCGGTGTTGACCGGACAGATCGAGGGTGAGGTCGGGCTGCCGGCGCTGGGCGGCGTGACCGAGGACGACCCTGTAACCCGCCTGCGCCGTCTGATCGCCGACCGGCAGACCGAGTCGGTCGAGATCTTGCGGGGGTGGATGGAGCTTGAGGAGGAGAAGAGCTGATGGCAATCCGACTGGAGGTTTTTGAAACTGGAAGAAAAGACGATCCGTCAGAAATGGTCGTGACCGACAGTGGCCATTTTGAGGAAATGAAACTTGCCTCGTTTGAAGAGGGATATTCAGCGGGTTGGGAAGACGCCGTTGCTTCCCATTCCGGCGATCAGACCCGGATCCGTGACGATCTGGCGCGAAATTTCCAATCGCTCGCCTTCACATATCACGAGGCCCGCGAGCACATTTTGCAATCGATCGAACCGCTGATTCGCGAGATGGTCTCGCATATTCTGCCAAAGGTCGCGCAGGCATCGCTTGGGCCGCTTGTTCTCGAAACGCTGCGCCCCCTTCTTGCCGAAGCCTCAAATGCGCCAATGGTTCTGGTGATCAACCCGAACGCACGCCCTGCGGTTGAGGCCGTCCTGACGGGCGACAAGGCAATTCCACTTCAGATCCAGGATGAGCCCTCGCTGGGGGAAGGGCAGGCCTACATCCGTTTTGCGCGGTCGGAAATCCGGATCGATCTGGACAGGGCGTTGGCCGCCATAACGGCGGCCCTGGACGATTTCTTCAAACTCGCACTCACGGAGACCGAAAATGGATGAGACCGCTGACAGCAACCCTTTCGCTCAGGTTCCGATTGAAGTGACCATTTCAGTCGGGCGAGCCAGGCCTTTGGTACGCGACCTGTTGCGGTTGGCGCGCGACGCCGTTCTACCCTTGGATCGCCGGGTGGACGACCCGGTCGAGCTTTATGTGGGAGATCGCCTGATTGCCCGCGGCGAGTTGCAAGAGTTGGATGGCGATGCCGCCGGTCAGTTGGCGGTTCGCCTGACCGAGGTCGCCAACCTGCGAGGCGGGTTGTGAGGCGGATCACGGCGCTTGCCATCTTTCTGGTGCTGACATCCGCCCCGGCATTCGCGCAAACTCTGCCTGTCGATCTGAACACGACGCTGGGTGATGGGTCACTTGCTGGCCGGGCGGTCCAGCTCTTCTTGCTGGTGACGGTCCTGGGCCTTGTGCCGGGCCTGTTGTTGATGGTGACCTGCTTTCCCTTCATCGTGACCGTGCTGTCAATCCTGCGGCAAGGGATCGGGTTGCAGCAGTCGCCGCCGAACATGCTGATTGTCAGCCTCGCGCTGTTTTTAAGCTGGTTCGTGATGGACCCTGTCCTGACAGAAGCCTGGGTCAAGGGAATACAGCCCTTGACCGCTGGGGCGATCACGCCAGAACAGGCCATTCCCGCCGCGCTCGCGCCATTTCGCGCCTTTATGGCGGGCAGATTGGACCCCGAAACCTTCGCGGCCCTGCAGGCCTTGCGCCCCACGGCAGTTCCCGTGACGCCCCCCGAGGCGCCGCTTTCGCTTTTGGTGCCGTCCTTCATCCTGTCAGAAATTCAACGGGCTTTCGAGATCGGTTTTCTGGTCTATCTGCCCTTTCTCATCATCGACCTCGTGACTTCGGCGGTTCTGATGTCGATGGGTATGATGATGGTTTCGCCAGCGGTGGTCTCGCTCCCGTTCAAACTGGCGTTCTTCGTTGTCGCGGATGGCTGGACGCTGATCTCCAGCGCGCTTGTTCGCAGCTATCTATAG
>CALRKX020000008.1:0-15015 GCA_943368305.1 Erythrobacter sanguineus | reverse complement strand
TGAGACTGAAGCTGGCAACATCCGCGATGGCGCTTGCGCTGATCGCGGCGGGCGCGGCCCCCGCTTGGGCCGACATGGACGCCGCCAAGGCGTTCCTTGATGCCGAAATCGGCGACCTTTCCACCCTGCCCCGCGCAGATCAGGAAAAGGAAATGCAGTGGTTCATCGACGCGGCCAAGCCCTATGCGGGCATGGAGATCAAGGTCGTCTCGGAAACGCTGACCACGCATGAATATGAAGCCAAGGTTCTGGCACCCGCCTTTACCGCGATCACCGGCATCAAGATTACCCACGACCTGATCGGCGAAGGCGATGTGGTTGAAAAGCTGCAAACCCAGATGCAGACGGGCGAAAACATCTATGACGCCTATGTCAACGACTCGGACCTGATCGGCACTCACTGGCGCTATCAGCAGGCTCGCAACCTGACCGACTGGATGTCTGGTGAAGGCGCTGCGGTGACCAACCCCGGCCTCGACATTGCCGACTTTATCGGGACCAAGTTCACCACCGCCCCCGATGGCAAGCTGTACCAACTGCCCGACCAGCAGTTCGCGAACCTTTACTGGTTCCGCTATGACTGGTTCAACGATCAGAAAACCAAGGATGACTTCAAGGCCAAGTATGGCTATGACCTTGGCGTTCCGGTGAACTGGTCGGCCTACGAAGATATCGCCGAGTTCTTCACCGGCCGCGATATGTCCTATATGGGCGGGCCGGCGACCGGCGTTTATGGCAACATGGACTACGGCAAGAAAGACCCCTCGCTTGGCTGGCGCTACACAGATGCGTGGATGTCGATGGCCGGGATGGGCGACAAGGGCGAACCGAACGGCCTGCCGGTTGACGAATGGGGCGTGCGCGTTGACGAAAACTCGCGTCCCGTCGGCTCGTGCATGGCGCGGGGCGGGGCAACCAACGACGCGGCGGCCGTCTATGCCGTGACCAAAGCGATCGACTGGTTGCAGAAATACACCCCGCCAGAAGCCCAAGGCATGACCTTTGGCGAAGCGGGTCCGGTTCCGGCCCAGGGCAACATCGCGCAGCAGATGTTCTGGTACACCGCCTTTACCGCAGATTCGGTCAAACCGGGCACGCCCGTGATGAACGAAGACGGCACGCCGAAATGGCGCATGGCCCCCTCGCCCCATGGCGCCTATTGGAGCGAAGGCACCAAGATCGGCTATCAGGACGTGGGGTCGTGGACCTTGATGAAATCCACCCCGGTGGACCGCGCCCAGGCCGCATGGCTTTATGCGCAGTTCGTCACCTCGAAGACGGTGGACCTGAAAAAGTCTGATGTCGGTCTGACCTTCATCCGTCAGTCCACCATCGACAGCCAGCACTTTACCGACCGCGCGCCCAAACTGGGCGGGTTGATCGAGTTCTACCGCTCGCCAGCCCGGGTGGCATGGTCGCCAACCGGCACCAACATTCCTGACTACCCCAAGCTGGCGCAACTGTGGTGGCAGAACATCGGCGATGCGCTGTCGGGTGCCAAGACCCCGCAAGAGGCGCTGGATTCCCTCTGCGCCGAGCAGGAAAAGGTGTTGGCACGGCTTGAGAAATCTGGCGTGCAGGGTGACATCGGTCCCAAGCTGAACGAAGAGAAGGATCCGCAATACTGGATCGACCAGCCTGGCTCTCCGGTTGGCAAGCTGGAGAATGAAAAGCCGCAGGGCGAGACCATCGCCTATGACGAGCTGATCAAGTCCTGGCAGAAGTAACCCTTTGGGCGCGCGGGTTCCGACCCGCGCGCCCTTTTTCTGCCTTGCCGGGCAACCCGCTCCGGGCTTTCCTGCAAGACAGAAAACGGACCCGACCCATGACCCACATCCTTGCCATCGACCAGGGCACCACCTCGTCGCGCGCCATCGTCTTTGACCGGCATCTGAAGGTGGTGGCCAGCGCGCAGGAAGAATTTGCGCAGCATTATCCCGCCTCGGGCTGGGTTGAGCATGACCCGACGGACCTGTGGTCCACCGTTGCCGCCACCGCACGGGGCGCGATTGAAAAGGCGAAAATCACCGCCACCGACATCGCCGCCATCGGCATCACCAACCAGCGTGAAACCACGCTGTTGTGGGACCGCGCCACTGGCCAGCCCCTGCACAATGCCATCGTCTGGCAAGACCGCCGCACCGCGCCTCTGTGCCAGACCCTGAAGGATCAGGGGCAAGAGCCGATGATCACCGAACGGACCGGCCTGTTGCTGGACCCCTATTTTTCGGGCACCAAGATCAAATGGATCCTCGATCATGTGCCCGGATCGCGCGACCGCGCGCGGCGGGGCGAGATTGCTTTTGGCACGGTGGATACCTGGCTCATCTGGCAACTTACGGGGGGCAAGGTGCATGCCACCGACGCCACCAATGCCGCGCGCACGCTGATTTATGACATCGGGCGCGGCGAATGGGATGCCGAGATTTGCGCCCTCTTGGATATTCCGATGGAAATCCTGCCCGAAGTGCGCGACTGCGCCGCCGATTACGGCATGACGCGCGCCGATCTGTTCGGGCGCGAAATTCCCATTCTGGGCGTGGCTGGCGATCAGCAGGCGGCGACCGTGGGACAGGCCTGTTTTCAGCCCGGCATGATGAAATCAACCTATGGCACCGGCTGCTTTGCGCTGCTGAACACCGGGGCCGACAGGGTGCCGTCGAAGAACCGGTTGCTGACCACCATCGCCTACCGCCTGAACGGGCAGACGACCTATGCGCTGGAAGGGTCAATCTTCATTGCAGGCGCCGTGGTGCAATGGCTGCGCGACGGGCTGAAGATCATCCGCGCTGCGGGCGAGACCCAGCACCTTGCCGAAACCGCCGACCCCACGCAGGACGTGGTTCTGGTGCCCGCCTTCACCGGCCTTGGCGCGCCCTATTGGCGGCCCGATTGCCGGGGGGCTGTTTACGGGCTGACGCGCAACTCTGGCCCCGCCGAAATGGCCAGGGCGGCGCTGGAAAGCGTGGGCTTTCAGACCCGCGATCTGCTGGAGGCGATGCGCGCCGACTGGGGAGCCGCCGCCGATGGCGTCTTGCGCGTCGATGGCGGCATGACGGCCAGCGACTGGGCGATGCAGTTTCTGGCAGACATCCTGGGCGCGCCGGTGGACCGACCCGTGGTCACCGAAACCACCGCGCTGGGGGCGGCCTATCTGGCGGGCCTGCAAGCCGGGGTCTGCCCCGCCCCTGCCGAGTTTCAAAGACACTGGGCGCTGCAACATCGCTTTACCCCCGCGATGGACGCCACCACCCGAGAGGCGCGCTATGCCCGCTGGGGCCGCGCGGTGAAGGCGACGATGTCGGTATAGGGGGGCCCACACGGTCGATGGATAACGGCACCGCCCTGCAGACCATAAGCGTCTGTCGTTGCGGCCTGTCCCTGGATCAGAACTTGTAGCTAAGACCAAAGGTCAAAGAGGTCTGGCTCCAGCCTGATTGCACACCATTTCCAAGGCTGCCCAGATCATAGCCCTTTTCGCCGAAATCCGTGTAGCGCGCTTCGACCCGGCCAATCCAGTTCTGGTTGAAGGCCTTTTCAATGCCTGCCCCAACCGTCCAGCCGACATGAAGCCCATTGTCCGCCATAGACAAACCGGCCGAGGCTGCCGTCAGTGTGGCATGACCGAAGGCAAGGCCGCCCGTGCCATAAAACAACCATGTGTCCTTGGCAAAGCCTGCCCGCAGACGCAGCGAACCTTGCCAATCCGACCGGAAGGACAGGCGGCCCGTCACCCCGCCCGGATAGGCAAAATCTGTCCCACCCTGCAGCGTGGTATAGTCAAGATCGGCCTCTACCCCGTAGACGATCGAACCGCGCTGCCAGTTGCGACCGGCATGCATCCCCCCCAGCAGACCATTAAGCCTGAACTTGTCGCCGGGGATGAAGCGGACGCACTGGAATCTCACAGGATCACGGAAATAGCCCGGCGCACAAACACACTGGCCCAGGACCGGATCAAAAATCTCATTCGTTCCGCAGAACTGGCCGCCGCCATCATCAATCACACAGATTCCGTCAACCAGAATGAAGCCCGGCTCACAGGTGATGGTATCTGGCACGCAAACGCCATCTACCAACACCTCGCCTTCGGCGCAGACCGGGTCTGGGATAACTTCACTTTGGTTGTCGTTCTGGGTGCCCGTCACATAGCCGATATGGCCGCCAAGATAGGGCCCCTGCCATGAAAATGGCGCGTGGCGGGGGGCAGGAGTCGGAGCAGTCGCAATTGCTTCGGCCACACCACCCGCCAAGGCAATCATCGGAAAAGACAGCAGAAAAAAGATCGCCGTTGCCAGTCTTTTCATGAAACCCCCGAACATCCAACAAATCACTGTCTACGCAGTATAGCGCGAGCTATCATAATTCGTCTGCGGCGATATCTCCAGATCAGCCAAACCTGTAAATTCCTGGGTTTTCTGCCACTCTCTTCTTGAACAGATCACCAGCGACATCCCCCTTGCACGATCTTGCAAAAGAGTTCGCTTTGGACCACCAAGCCCGAATATCGTGGACAGATCAGCAAAAGCGCGCAGCGTGCGACGCCTTTGATTTCATTTCATAATTCAGGATTATGGTGGGCGACCCTGGAATCGAACCAGGCACGAGTCGCCTCGGCGGAGTTACAGTCCGCTGCCGCACCTTGCAGCACGTCGCCCACTGTCGGCGGATTTATCCAAGGGGCCGATGGGCGTCAAGGGCAGAAATCACCGCGCATGCGGGCTCACCGCGCATGCGGGCTTGCCAAGTGCGGGCCATCTTGCCAGAGGTGCGTGAAGGATCAGGAGTGGCCGATGAGCAAGAAACCAAGCTGGGTGGTCGACAAGGAACGCGGGCGCAAGGCAGAGGCCAAGGAAACCGTCTGGCTGTTCGGCCTGCATGCGGTGCGCGATGCGTTGCTGAACCCGGCGCGCGAAAAGCTGCGCCTGATCGTGACGCGCAATGCGCTGGACAAGCTGGAAGATGCGGTCGCCGTTGCCGGGATAGAGCCAGAGCTGGTCGATGCCCGGAACTTCAGCGCGCCCTTGGATGAAGGCAGCGTCCATCAGGGTGCCGCGATGGAAGTGCGCCCGCTGAACTGGGGCAAGCTGGCCGATGTGGCGATTTCCGGCGCCGGTGCGCCCTTGGTTGTGCTGCTGGACCGGGTGACCGACCCGCACAACGCCGGGGCCGTGCTGCGCAGCGCCGAGGTGTTCGGCGCGCGGGCCGTCATCGCCCCACGCCACCATTCGGCCCCCGAAACCGGGGCGCTGGCGAAGACGGCCAGCGGTGCGCTGGAACGTCAGCCCTATCTGCGCGTGACCAATCTGGCCGAGGCGATGACCGAGTTGAAGGACATGGGCTTTTTCCTGATCGGGCTGGACGGCGAGGCCGAGGTGACGCTGGCCCAGGCGCTGACTGGTGCGGGCACCCGCCCCATCGGGCTGGTGATGGGGGCCGAGGGGCCGGGCCTGCGCGAAAAGACCCGCGAAACCTGCGATATGATCGCCCGCATCCCCTTTGCCGGGGCCTTCGGCAGCCTGAATGTGTCGAACGCGGCGGCGGTCAGTCTTTATGCGGCGTCAACCCATTAAGGCCTTCACGAATGCGCGACTGCCCCTTTTTTCGCCGCAATCGGCAACCATATCACAGTGTAGAAGCCAGGCCCGGAACGCCTGCCCTTCTTTCACTGTCCCTCGTTCCGCACCTTGGCGCCCTGCCCCCTGCGGCATGGGCGCCTTTTTCTTGACCGGAGGCCCCGATGACCGATGCCGACATCGCCCACCTGCTGACCCATGTGAAAACCATCGCCGTCGTCGGCTGGTCGCCAAAAGCCGACCGGCCCAGCCATGGCGTGGCGGCGTTTTTAAAGCGGCGCGGCTACCAGGTGATTCCGGTCAACCCCGGTCAGGCCGGGCAAGAGGCGCTGGGGGAAACCGTGCGCGCCACTCTGGCCGATGCCGGGCCGGTCGATATGGTTGATATCTTCAGGCGGTCAGAGGAGGCGGGCGCGGTGGTGGATCAGGCGATTGCCATCGGCGCAAAGGCGGTCTGGATGCAGCTTGGCGTGATGGATGAGGCGGCGGCGCAGCGGGCGCGCGACGCGGGCCTTCAGGTGGTGATGAACCGCTGCCCCGCGATCGAAATTCCACGGCTGGGACTATAGGCTGGCGCGCGCGGCTTGCGGCAAAGGTGCGTGAAATCACGCGCCCTCCTCTATCTTACTCCACCAGAATCGCCGCGACGTAATTCTTGGTTTCCTCATAGGGCGGCACGCCGTTGTTCTTTTCAACGGCCAAAGGCCCGGCGTTATAGGCGGCCAGCGCCAGTTTCCAACTGCCGAACCGGTCGTACATCATTTTCAGGTATCGCGCGCCGCCGTGCAGGTTGTCTTTGGGGTCGTTGATATCCACCCCCATCAGGCTGGCGGTATCGGGCATCAGTTGCGCAAGGCCCGTAGCGCCCTTGGGGGAGACGGCACCCGAGTTCCAGCCCGATTCCTGCTGCACCAGCCGCAGGAACAGATCTTCGGGCACACCATGCTTGCGGGCGGCGGCACGGGCCACATCGATGTATTCGCCCTTGTACTTGCCCTTGTAGCGCACAGACGACGCGCTGGCATTCTCTGCCCCGGCCCCTTTCTTTTCCTTTTTGGCATGCGGCGTCAGCCGGTCGGAAAAGTCGTATTGGCTGGCCAGCCGCCCATCCAGCAAGGCTGCCTGCGATTTGAACAGGGCAGAACGGTTCTTGGTGCTGCCGGTCAGCTTCAGCCCCTCTGACAGCGCCGGGCCGCAAAGCGACAGCGCAAGGCCAAGGGACAGAATCGGAATCAGGACAAATCGGCTAGGCTGCATTCGGTCAAACCGGCACTGGGACAGATGCGCTTTACACGGGCCACCGGAATTTTTCCAGTGGCCCAATCGTACCGGGTGGGGAAAGCAGCCTATTCGGCGGCGCGCGGCGCGCTGCGGGTGGTGCCGTCGCGCCCGGTTTCAACCAGAGGGGCGCGAAACAGGTCTTCGACCAACAGGCTGACCAGTTGGGCCCGCCCCGCCACGCCGGCCTTGCGGTAGATCGCGTTGAGGTGGGTTTTCACCGTCGCCTCGGATGATCCGCGAAAGCCAGCGATCTCGGCAATCGCATAGCCTTTGACGGTAAAGCCCGCCACATCCGCCTCTGACGGGGTCAGCGCCCAGCGGCCGAAATAGCCCTCCATCACCTCGGCCAAGGCACCTGCTGCCACACCCATCGCCTGCTGCAACTGAGCCTGCTTGCGCAGCAGGCGCAGCAGCACGGCAATTTCAAACACGATGCCCAGCACCAGCCCCGTCGTCGCCCCCAGTTCCGGCAGGATATGGGGATCAAGGAACGAACTGAGGCCAAGATCCTTCATGTCGGTCGATACATCGGCGACAAAGAACAGCGTGCAGACCGTCTGGAACAGGATCAGCGCGATCAGCAGCGCCGGGACGGACTGACGGAATTTCAGGGCGGTCATGATCATGGCTGGGGGGCGGCCTATTCCTGTGCAAACTCCTTGTACCCCGTCACCATGGATTTCGGAAGGTTTACCCGCAACCTGCGACTTTCCAACACAACCGCCGCCACATGCGCCACAGCGCAAATCTCGGCCCAGGTCACCAGCGCCTCATGCACCTCTGCCACCCATTCAACGCCGAAATAGGCGACCGTCATCTGCATCCAGCCGGTCAGCGCAATCGCCGCCATGGTCAGCAGCAGGTTATAGATCATCAGCGCGCCCAGCGGCGAGTGGCCGGCATGGGCCTCGCGCCGGCCAGTGGCCATTTCGCGCAACTGGGCAATGGCACCTGACGGGCTGGGCAGGAAATCGGAAAATCGGGCATGGCGTGGCCCGATCAGGCCCCAGACCAGACGCAGCGCGATCAGCCCGGCCACGGCATAGCCGACCCATTGATGCACTTCCTTGCCGGGGCGGGTGACAAAGGCATTGGCCAGAAAAGCCGCGACCAGCGACCAGTGGAACAGGCGGACCAGCGGGTCCCAGACGTAAAGACGTTTCATCGCGACCTCATTGCTTTTGGGGGAAAAGGGGGCGCCGGGCGGCACATCAGGCCGCCCGGCTGACGGCCTCAGCCGTTCTCGCCGTCTTCACAGGTGTTGTCGGCGCAGGTCTTGACGACCTTCAGGTCCTTGTCGAGGAACAGTTGCACGGTCTTGCCATCCTTGACGGCATAGACCTCCAGCATGCCATCCTCCATTTCCATCTTGCGCACGTCATAGCCCTGCGCGGTCAGATCGGCGGTCACCTTGTCCTTGGTGGCAGCGTCCACTTCGGATTCGGCCATCGCCATCGGCGCGGCCAGCAGCGACAGGCCCAGAACAACGGCGGTCAGGCGGGGAAAACGGGTCATCATATGCTCCTGCATCGGTTTCATGTCTGCCCGGTCGGTTTCGCCGGGCTGCCGTTGATCTGGCTGGCTTTTTTGGCCCGCGCCATGCGTCAACAGGTCGAAATCCGGCCTCTCAACCTCAAGGTTGAGGACGGTTTACAGCAGCAATCCGCCGAAATCGGCACAGGGGTGGCGGTTGCGGGCCGGTCTGGCCGCGTCTATAGACTTTTCATTAACCAAGGGCCCGCACAGTGGCCGGCAAGAATCACAGGGGACGCAAATGGCGGGATCGGTCAACAAGGTCATCATCATCGGCAATCTTGGCCGCGACCCCGAGGTGCGCAGCTTTCAGAACGGCGGCAAGGTGGTGAATCTGCGCATCGCCACCTCTGAAACCTGGCGCGACCGCAACTCTGGTGAGCGCAAGGAGCGGACCGAGTGGCACTCGGTCGCGATTTTCAGCGAACCCCTCGCCAAGATCGCCGAGCAATATCTGCGCAAGGGCTCGACCGTTTATATCGAGGGTCAGTTGGAAACCCGCAAATGGCAGGACCAGTCCGGCCAGGACCGCTATAGCACCGAAATCGTGCTGCGCCCCTTCACGGGCAACCTGACGCTGCTGGGCGGTCGGGGCGATGGCGGCGGTTCGGGTGGCGGCGCGGGCGGAGGGTATGAGGATCGCGGCGGCGGCTATGACGATTACGGCAGCCAGGGGGGTGGTCAGGGTGGCGGCTATTCGGGGGGCGGCGCGCGCAGCGGCGGTGGCGCCTCTGGGGGCGGGGCATCCGGCGGCGGTGGCGCATCGCGCCCCGATCTGGACGACGAAATCCCGTTCTGAACCGGCAAAGGCTGGCCCGTCGTCTGGGAGGAGGCGGGCCTGATGCACTATGGATCGCAGACTTTCGGTCGATCTTCTCAAGATCCTCCTTGCCGTCATGGTTGTGGGCATCCACGCCAATCCGGTCAAACCGCTGGGCCATGATGCCGTTCTGCTGACGGGTCAGGGCCTGTATCGGCTGTCGGTGCCGACCTTTTTCGTGATCAACGGCTATTTCCTGTACCCCGTCACTCTGGCGGGCGGGACCGGGCGCTATGTGCGCCGGTTGTTGTGGTTGTGGGCCTTGTGGACGGCGCTGTACCTGCCGGGGTGGTGGGGCCTGTTCGGCGGCCCCGAGACGGGTCAGGCCGTGCAGACGCTGCTGATCGGCTGGTGGCACCTGTGGTATCTGCCTGCGCTGGCCATGGCGGCGGCAATGGCGGCGCTGGTGCGTGGCTGGAGCCTGCGGGCGCAACTGGCGCTGATGGCGGTGACCTTCGGGCTGGGGCTGGGGCTGGTCTATGGCTCTGCCCTTGGCATTCTGGAGCGTCCGGCCTGGCTTTTGGCGGATTCGGCGGCGATGTGGCGCAATGGCGTGCTGATGGGCTTTCCTTTCCTGATGGCCGGTTGGCTGATCCGGCAGACCGGCTTTGGCACCCGCTGGTCCACAGCCACGGTCGCCACTCTTGCCGGGATGGGCGTGCTGGGTGTTCTGGTCGAAACGTTGGCGCTGGACCGCCTGTTTCCCCATGGTGTCAGCCATGACATGATGCTGTCCTTGGCGCTGGCCTGCCCTGCCCTGCTGCTGCTGGCCCTGCGCTTTGCCCGCCAAAGCCGGAACCGGAACCTTGGTACCTATGCCAATGGCATCTATTTCCTGCATGTCGCCTTTGTCATCCTGTGCATCCGCACCACCGATCTGCCGCGCCCGCCGATCTATGCGATTGCGGTTCTGGGATCGGTTCTGTCGACATGGGGGCTGATCCGCACCGGCCTTGCGCGACGTCTGCTTTAGGCGCACTGGACCTTGCGCGGGTGATTTCCTATATAATCGGTCAACTAAGCGCGCGAGGCAAAGATGACCGAGGTTCAGCCACAGTTGGAGGGGACACCCCTCATTGCTCCGTCTACCACGGACCACCCGCTGTATGAGCAGGTTGTCGAGGCCTGCCGCACCGTGTTTGACCCCGAAATTCCGGTGAACATCTATGATCTGGGGCTGGTCTACACCATCGCCATCGATCCCGAGAATGCGGTGAACATCCAGATGACGCTGACCGCCCCGGGCTGCCCCGTGGCCGGCGAAATGCCGGGCTGGGTGCAAGACGCGGTTGAATCGCTGCCCGGTGTGAAACAGGTGCAGGTCGCCATGGTCTTCGACCCGCCCTGGGGCATGGAGATGATGTCGGATGAGGCCCGGCTGGAACTGGGGTTCATGTAAGGCAAGCCTGAGGGGTTGCAATTACAGAAAGCAAGTCAAAGGGGTTGCATTTATCAGATGCAAGCTGTATGACTTGCACTATGAAACCTCAAGCCGCTGTATTGACCGGAGATCTGATCGGCTCGACAGAAGCCCCGCCAGAGGCGGTCGATCAGACCATGACGCTTCTGGCTGACCTCGCACGCCGGATCGGTGCATGGACGCGCTTTACGCGCTATCGGGGTGACGGCTGGCAAATCTACCTTGAGAATCCGGGTTCAGCGCTATCCACGGTGCTGTTCATGTGGGCAAGTCTGCGGATGTCCAGAACCATTGAAAGCAGAATCGCCGTAGGGCTAGGCCTCGCCCCTGTGAGGTTGGAGCGAAATGCGCTGGCAGCAGGCGCGGCGATCAAAACAGGCCAACCTCATCCGCTAAACGCTCTAGCCCCATTCGGCTTGCAAGACATCGCTAGATCACCATTCAATGCTTTGGCCGTCTCAGACCTGTCTGGTGAAATGGGCACGGCGTTCACGGCATCAGGACGTGCACTAGATGGAATGGGGAGGAACCAGTATATCGCTCTAGCCGGACAAGGTGTTGATCCTTTGCATCAAAGGCTATTTGCCTTGATCGATGATCGCATCAATGATTGGTCTGTCGAACAGGCTGAGGTCATGGCACTGGCCTTTGCGCCAGAAGGCAAAATGACCCAGAATACAATGGCCGAATGCTTGGGCATATCGCGTCAAGCTGTCGCTGCGCGTCTTCAGTCAGGTGGCTTTCTCCAACTCTACGGCGCTGCACTTGATTTTGATCTGACATTTGGCAGAGGGTCCCCAACATGACCGCCACCCTCGCGGCCCTTCTCCTCGCCCATACCCTTGCCGATTTTGTCTTCCAATCTGGCTGGATGGTGGCCAACAAGGGCAACTGGCGCGGCCTTGCCGCCCATGGTGCCGTGGTGCTGCTTGCCCTCATCGCCGCGACGGGCAGCCTTGCCCCGGCGCTGGTGTGGCTGGCGGCGCTGCACATGGCGACCGATGCGCTCAAGGCGCGGGTTCGGCCGGGGCTGGCGGCATTTCTGGCCGATCAGGGCGCGCATCTTGCCGCTCTTGGCGCCCTTGCGCTGTGGCAACCCGGCCTTTTTGGCCAGGGGCTTTGGGCCGGGCACCCAGCCCTGCCCGCCCTGATGACGCTGATGGCGGGCGCGATTCTGGCCACCCGCGCAGGTGGCTTTGCGATCGGCTTTCTCATGGCACCCTTTGCCGCCAGACTGCCGCCAGAAGTCACCGCCGAAAGCCTGCCCGGCGCGGGCCGCGTCATTGGCCTGTTGGAGCGTGGCTTGATCTTCGCACTGATTCTGCTGGGCCAACCCGGCGGTGTGGGCCTGTTGATCGCGGCGAAATCCATCCTGCGGTTCGGCGCGGTCAAGGATGACCGCGCGCTGTCGGAATATGTGATCATCGGCACGCTGGCCTCTTTTGCCTGGGCGCTGCTGGCCGGTTATGCGGCCCTTGCCCTGCTTGGTGCGCTGCCCCCGCTTGGAATCCTGCCCGCAACACCCTAGATTGGGGTCAAAGGAGCATCCCATGTTCGGAATTCCCGGAAAAGCCGCCGTCACCCTGACCACGCCCGCCGCGAAACAGATCGCGCGGCTGATGGCAAAGCAAGGCAGCGCGGGCCTGCGCATCGGCGTGAAAAAGGGCGGCTGCGCTGGCATGGAATACACCATGGACTATGTGGCAGAGGCCAATCCGCTGGATGAGGTGGTGGAGCAGGATGGCGCCCGCGTGCTGATTGCGCCCATGGCACAGATGTTCCTGATCGGCACTGAAATCGACTATGAGGTTGATCTGCTTCATGCTGGTTTCAAATTCCGCAACCCCAATGTGGCAGAGGCCTGTGGCTGCGGCGAATCGATCAAATTCCACGACGCACCTGGCGCCGCCGCCAACTGAAAACACGCGAGAGTAACGATTGTGCCCGCCTAGCGCCCCAGCTTCGCGGGTTTTTCGTGATGTCCCCTTTCAATGCCGAAACGGGGGCGCTAACCCTTTCGCAGATCAAGCGGAGGAACCGATGCGCAAACTGGCAGCAGGCAACTGGAAGATGAACGGCAACAGGGCTGCGCTGGCCGAGCTGGAGGCACTGAGCGAGGCCCATCCCTCGCCCGCCTGCGAAATGCTGATCTGCCCGCCCGCAACACTGATCGCCCAGGCCACCTGGACTGCACGGGGCACCAATCTTGCCATCGGCGGGCAGGATTGCCACCCCAAGGCCAGCGGCGCGCATACTGGCGATGTTTCGGCGGCAATGCTGAAAGACGCAGGCGCGAGCTATGTCATCCTTGGCCATTCCGAACGCCGTGCCGATCATGGCGAAACCGATGAACTGGTGCTGGCCAAGGCGCTTGCGGCGGTCGAGGCCGGTCTGGTTCCGGTGATCTGCCTGGGCGAGACCGAGGCGCAACGCGACGCGGGCCAGACGCTGGCCGTCATCGGCGAGCAGCTTGCTGGTTCGGTTCCTGCCGGGTCCACCGCCGCGACGCTGGTGATCGCCTATGAACCCGTCTGGGCCATCGGCACCGGGCGCACCCCGACGCTGGCACAGATTGCCGAGGTGCATTCCTTCCTGCGCGTCAGCCTGATGAAGCAGATCGGGGCCGAGGCGGCGGGGGTGCGGTTGCTCTACGGCGGGTCGGTCAAACCGTCGAATGCCGCCGAAATCTTTGCCATCGGCCATGTTGACGGCGCATTGGTTGGCGGGGCCAGCCTGAAAGCTGCCGATTTCGGCGCGATTGTTGCGGCGCTCGCCGCCGCCTGACGGCCCCATGTCGCGGGCGGAACAGCGTACCGGCGCACCGCCCGCTAATGTGCCAGCATGACCGCAACATCCGAGCCTTTGGCCCCGTCGCATAACCTCTTGGCCGCGAACCTTGTCTGCATGGCCTCCATGCTGATCTGGGCCGCAGGTCTGCCTGCGGCTGACTTCATCATTCCGCTGCTGCCCGCCGATCAACTCAGCGCCTTGCGCATGGGGCTGGCGGCGCTGGCACTGCTGCCGATCTGGGCTGTGATGGAGGGGCCGGGCGCGCTGCTGCGGGTCAACTGGCTGAAAGGCATCGCCGTGGGCAGCCTGATCGGCCTTGGCGCGTGGTTTCTGGTGCAGGGACAGGCGCGCGGTGGCGCAGTGACAGCGGCGGTGATTTCGGCCACGCTGCCCGTGGTTGGCATCGCGCTGGAGGTGGCGCTGGATGGGCGCAAGCTGAACCTTGGCCTCATCCTCGGGCTGCTGCTGTCGCTGGTCGGCGGCATGATGGCGCTGGATTTCAAGGGCGGCGGCATGTCGCTGGGGTTTGGCGCGCTGCTGTGCTTCGGCTCGGTCGTGTCTTTCACGCTTGGGTCGCGGCTGACCGTTACAGCCTTTCCCGCGCTGTCACCGATTGGCCGCACCGCGCTGACCATTTCCGGGGCGGCCATCGCAGTGTCCACCGTGGCGCTTATTGGCATTGGCGCGGGCACGCCTCCCCCCGATTTCAGCGGGTGGGGCATGAAGGAAACCCTGGCCTTGCTGGCGTTTTCGGTGGGGTCGCTGGGGATCAGCCAACTGATGTGGATCATGTCGGTGGAAAAGCTGGGCATAGGCCTGTCGGCGCTGCATATCAACGCGGCCCCGTTCTACGTCATGATCATCCTGTTCCTGATGGGCGGCAAATGGGACTGGGTGCAGGCGGGCGCCGCCGGGCTGGTCGCCGTTGGTGTGCTGGTGGCGCAAGGCATCATTCCCCTGGGTCGGCGGGCATGATCACGCTGCACCAATCCCCCACCGATCCGGGCTTTGTGCAGAACCCCTACCCGTTCTATGAGGCCGCCCGCACGACGGGACCGTTCTTTCACTGGGCAGACTATGGCATGACCTGCACCGGCAATGCAGCCGCCGTGAACGCCATCTTCCGCGACCGCCGCTTTGGCCGTGAGGTTCCGGCAGAGCTTGCCCCTCCGGTCCCCGACCACCTGCGCCCGTTCTATGCGGTCGAGGCGCATTCCATGCTGGAGCTGGAACCGCCCCGTCACACCCGCCTGCGCGGGCTGGTGCTGCGGGCCTTCACCTCGCGCCGGATCGCGGCCTTGCAGCCCGAAATCGCCGCGCTTTCCAATCAGTTGATTGACGCCTTTCCAGCGGGTGACTTTGACCTGCTGACGCATTTTGGCCAGAAGCTGCCCGTTATCATCATCGCCCGCCTGCTGGGCGTGCCGGAAGGGATGTCGGACGACCTGTTGCGCTGGTCGAACGCCATGGTCGGCATGTATATGGCAGGCCGCACCCGGGAAACCGAGGATCGCGCAGTTCACGCCACCGAGGCCTTTGTGACCTTTCTGCGCGGCTATGTCGAAAGCCGCCGCGCCGATCCGCGCGATGACCTG